>JBGQGN010000023.1:0-15670 GCA_041497395.1 Methylomirabilia bacterium | reverse complement strand
GGCGACGCTACGGCGTGTCGTCGAGGCAGGGTGGTTGACCGGCAGCGCCAAGAACCTGCAGCCGTGGCACTTCATCGTGGTGGAGGATCGGAAGACCCTCCAGAAGCTCGGCGCGCTCGTGCGGACCGGAGCGCACGTCGCCCAGGCGGGGGCCGCGGTCGTCGTCCTGGTCGACAAGACCCCGTTCGCCGTCTCGGATGCGAGCCGGGCGATCCAGTCCATGCTGCTTGCCGCGTGGGCGGATGGGGTGGGGTCGAACTGGGTTGGCTTCGGAGGGCTGGAGGAGGTCAAGGCGCTCCTCGGCATCCCGGCCAAGCTCGATGTCCTGGCGATCCTCCCGCTCGGCTATCCCGTCGGGCCCGTGGGGCGCGGCAAGAAGGACAGGAAGCCGCTCGGAACGGTCGCCCACCGGGAGCGATACGGCCAGGCTTTCGAGTGACCGCGTCGCGCGGCGACGGAAACGACGCGAGCGCCGACCGGCGCGCGGGACGTCCGGGCACGGCCCCGAGGAAGCGGTCGGGCTAGAAGCGCCCGGCGGCGGGCGTGGCGGGACGGGGCGGCAGGTTCGTGAAGGTGAGCGTGCCGTCTTCCGCGACAGCGCGGTAGATGCGCTGGGGCGCCGTCACCAGGGCGAGGGTCCGCGGCGCCAGAGACGTGCCGCCGTCGTACATCTCGCGCACGCGCCGGACGTACTCGCGGGTCTCGGCGAACGGGGGGACGCCTCCGTAGCTCCGGACCGCGGCCTCGCCGGCGTTGTACGCCGCCAGGGCCAGGGTCACGTCACCCCCGAAGCGCTGAAGCAGGTCCCGCATGTGGCGCACTCCGCCGTCCACGTTCTGGGTCGGGTCGAAGGAGTCCCATACCCCCAGCTCGGCGGCGCGCTCCGGCATGAGCTGCATTAGGCCGCGCGCGCCCTTCGGTGACACGGCCGTCGGGTTGCCGGCCGACTCCGTCTGCACGATCGCCTCGACGAGCCGCGTGTCGACGCCGTAGCGCTCGGCGGCGGCGCGGATGACGTGGGCGAAGGCGCGGAGGCCGCGCGACAGGCTCCCACCCTCGGCGGCTGGCCTGGCGACGGCTGGCTCCGGGTCCTTCCGGACGAAGCTGTACCGCGGGTCCCCCGGCACGTTGGTGTAGTGGATAACCCCCTGGTCATCCTCGAACTGGTACATCGAGCCAGCCCCGGCGGGGGTGGCCACCACGGCCAGGGACAGGAGACTGACGCAGAGTGGCACGAGGCGAGCCATGGGCGCTGGACCGGGGGCCAGTCTACGGAGCCGCCTCCGGCCTGTCAATCCAAAGCCCATCTGCCCGTCAGGACGTACCTTTCCCGACCAGCTCCGGCTCCAGTTCCCCGTCGAGGGGGCTCCAGCGCGACGCATCGGGCAGAGCAATGTGCAAGACCTCGGCCACGTCCCTCACCAGATGGACCTCTAGCTGCGCCCGGACCTCGGCCGGGATGTCCTCGAGAAGCTGGCGCTCGTTCTGCCGCGGCAGGATCAGGGTCGTGAGCCCGGACCGGTGGGCGGCCAGGACCTTCTCCTTGATACCGCCGACCGGGAGGACCCGGCCGGACAGGGTGATCTCTCCTGTCATCGCGAGCCCCGGCCGAATCGACTGGCCCCGGAGCAGGGAGACCAGCGCCGTGGCCAGCGTCACGCCCGCCGACGGGCCGTCCTTCGGGATGGCGCCGGCCGGGACGTGGAGGTGGAGGTCCGAGCGCATCCAGAAATCTGGGGCGATGCCGAGCTCGGCCGCATGCGCCCGCACCCACGAGACGGCCGCCTGGGCGGACTCCTTCATCACGTCACCCAGCTGGCCCGTCAGCGTGAGTGACTTGCCCCCCGCCATTCTCGAGGCCTCGACGAAGAGGATGTCTCCGCCGGTCGGCGTCCATGCGAGCCCCACGGCCACACCGGGGGTACGCGTGCGCTCGGCGATCTCCTCCTCGAGGAGGAAGCGGGGTGACCCGAGGAGCGCCATCACGCGCTCGGGATCCACGGTCACCGGCAGGACGTCGCCCTCGGCGCGCCGCCGCGCGACCTTCCGGCAGAGCGCGGCGATCTCCCGCTCAAGGCTCCGCACGCCCGCCTCGCGCGTGTAGCTCCGGACGAGGAGCCGGAGCGCCGGCTCCGTGAACGTGATGGCCCGGTCGAGCCCGAGCCCGTGCTCGGTGGCCTGCTTCGGGGCGAGGTGGCGCCGGGCGATCTCGACCTTCTCGTCCTCGGTGTAGCCGGGTAGCTCGATGATCTCCATCCGGTCGCGGAGCGGCGCCGGAACCGGATCGAGCATGTTCGCGGTGGTGATGAACAGGACCCGCGAGAGATCGAAGGGCACGTCGAGGTAGTGGTCCCGGAACGTCGAGTTCTGCTCCGGGTCGAGCACCTCGAGGAGCGCCGAGGCCGGGTCCCCGCGGAAGTCGAAGCCGAGCTTGTCGATCTCGTCCAGCATGAACACCGGGTTCTTGGACTCGGCCCGCCGCAGCCCCTGGACGATCTGCCCGGGCAGGGCGCCGATGTACGTCCGCCGGTGACCGCGGATCTCGGCCTCGTCCCGCATCCCGCCGAGCGCGATCCGGTGGAACTTCCGCCCGAGCGCGCGCGCGATCGACCGGCCGAGCGATGTCTTGCCGACGCCGGGGGGGCCCACGAAGCAAAGGATCGGCGACTTGCCCTCGGGCCGGAGCTTCCGGACCGCGAGGTGCTCGAGGAGCCGCTCCTTGATCTTGCCGAGCCCCCAGTGGTCCTCGTCGAGCACCGCGCGGGCGCGGACCAGGTCGATGTCGTCCGGCGTTTCCTTGCGCCACGGCAGCGCCGTGAGCCACTCGAGATACGTCCGGGCGACCGAGTACTCGGCGGCCGCCGGCGGCATCTTCGTGAGCCGGTCGAGCTCGCGCATGGCCTCCCGGTGCGCCTCCTCGGACATGCCGGCCGCCTCGATCTTTTCGCGAAGCTCGGTCAGCTCCTGACCCCGCTCGTCCCCCTCGCCGAGCTCCTTCTGGATCGCCTTCAGCTGCTCCCGCAGGTAGTACTCCCGCTGGGTCTTGGTCATCTCGCTCTGGATCTGCGAGTGGATCTTCGACCCGAGCTCGAGGACCTCGGTCTCCTTCGTGAGCGACTCCACCAGCGTCTTGAGCCGCGCCTTGACGTCGGACGTCTCGAGGAGGGTCTGGCGCTCGACCGTGGTCAGGGAGGGCAGGACGGCGGCGATGAGATCGATCATCCGGCCCGCGTCGCCAGCCCCGGAGACGAGGGGCAAGAGGTCGTCGGACAGCGCCGGGGACAGCTCGACGATGCGCTCGAAGAGCGTGTGGGCCTGGCGTCCGAGCGCCTGGGCTTCCACGTCGTCGGCCGCCGGCATGACGTCCGGCACGCGCTCGATCCGGGCCCGGAGGTGCGGCGTGGTCTGCGTGAACTCCACCACCCGGAACCGCTCGAGCCCCTGGACGACCAGGCGGATCGTGCCGTCGGACTGCTTGAGCATCCGGTGGATTATCGCGACCGTGCCCGTCCGGTGAAGGTCCTGGGGGGCGGGCGCCTCCTGCGTGGCGTCGTGCTGGGTCAGGACGCCGATCAGGCGGTGACCGAGGACGGCCTCGTCCACCGCGCGAACGGACAACGGTCGCGCGACCGCCAGCGGGATGACCGCCTGCGGGAAGAGCACGGATTCCCGGAGCGGCAGGATGGCCAGCTCGTCCGGCTTGCCGCCGTCAGGGCGCGCGGCGTTGGCCGGGCCCGGGCCGGCCGGGCTCGTCTCGATTCGGATGTCGGCGTCGCTCACTGTGTTTCCTCGATCCGCACCAGGATTGTTCGGACGGCTGTCATGGGACGGCCTTCGGCCTGTGGCGCCCTGTTCGGTCATACGGTCTCTTCGGGGATCGCCCGGCTCCGGGCTCCCCCCGCCTCCGCGCGCGACTGGTCGCGCTCCCATATCTCCTGGCACCGCGTGCAGCGAACCGCGAAGGGATGAGCCCGCAGCCGGGCCGGGGCAATCTCCTCCTCGCACGCCTCGCAGCACCCGTAGCTTCCTTCCTCCATCTTCTTGAGGGCCAGATCCACCTGGGCGAGCATGCCGGCCCGTCGGTCGGCCACCGCAAAGCCCAGCTCGTCGTCGGGCGACAGAGCGGGGCGGTCGCCGAACGGCATGCCCTCGACCTTCTCGCGGCGTGCCGTCGCCTCGATGCGACCCTCGCGCTCCTCTCGGAGCTTGGCCACGAGGTCCGCGCGTTTCTGCAGGAGCAGCGCCTTCAGCTCCGCCTGCACGTTGGCGGGTCGCTTGCTCGGTCGTGAACGTGCCATTCTCGCTCCCGTCTAGCAGACATCGAGTTTGCGAAGTTGCCGGTCCGCGACCCGGACCAGGCCGCCGCGCGCCGCGGCCGCTCCGTCAGGGACGGGGCTGCCGGGTTCGTGGCGCAGGGGGGAGGCCGCTGCCTCCAGCTCTTGCTGCATCGCCTGCATCTGGCGCCGCATCTTTAGGATGATCTCGATCCCGGCAAGATTCACGCCGAGCTCTCGCCCGAGCCGCAGGATCAGCCGGATCTCCTCAACATCCTCCGCGGAGTACACGCGGGTCCGCCCCGTCGTCCGGCTGGGCCGGATGAGGCCCTTCTTCTCGTAGAGCCGGAGCGTCTGCGGGTGGAGCGCCAGCATCTCGGCGACCACACTGATGCGGTAGAGCGGCCGTCCGCGATCGCTCACCGCGCGCCCTCCGCGCGGGCACCCCGCCGGTCCGGGGGTCCCCAGAGCGCCGTCCGCGGATTCTCGGGAAGGAGCCGCCGCAGGGCCTGCAGCACCTCCTCCAGCGCGGGATCGGGATTCCGCGGGATCACGACCCGTGTCTCCACGAGGAGATCGCCCCGCCCCTCGCGGTCAAGCCGGGGGCAGCCCTTCCCGCGAATCCGTAGCGTCTGGCCCGCCTGCGTCCCGGCCGGGATCCGCACCACCACCGGCCCGTCGGGTGTGGGGATCTGGATCCGCGTCCCGAGGGCCGCCTCGGGCACCGTGAGGGGCACCTCGCAATGGAGGTGATCGCCCTTCCGGCTGAAGAGGGGGTGCGGTCTCACGCGCGTGATGACGATCAGGTCGCCCCGGCGCCCCGGAGCCGGGGCGGCGTGGCCCTCTCCGACGGCGCGCACCTGGGCCCCCGTGTCGACGCCCGGCGGGATTGCCACCTCGATCCGGCACGGCCGGGCGCGCGTGCCCCGGCCGCCGCAGCCGGGGCAGGGCGGCGGCAGGCGCCAGCCCGTACCGCCGCACGCCCCGCACCGGGTGGCCACCGGCCGGTCCCGGTGGAGGGTGACGCGAACGGGGCGCCCCTGGCACGCCGGGCAGTGCTCCGCCGCCTGGCCGCCGCTGCCCCCGGACGCGCCGCAGGCCTCACACGGGTCCAGCCGGGTGACCTCGATCTCGATCCGCACGCCTCTGAGCGCCTCGTCCAGCTCGAGCTCCATCGCGTAGTGGATGTCCTCGCCGCGCGGGGCCGGGCCGACGACGCCCGGGCCCTCCCCGCGCGACTCGAAGGCCTGGTGCCCGAGCCGGTCGTAGAGGGGGCGCGCCGTCGGATCGCCGACCACGCGGTACGCCTCCCGGATCTCCTCGAACAGCCCCTCGGCCCGCACGTCCCACAGATTCACGTCCGGTGAATAGCGCCGGGCGAGCCGCCGGTAGGCCCGGCGGATCTCCAAGACCGGGGCCTCGCGCGAGACCCCGAGCACCTCGTAGTAGTCGCGCTTCCTCACCGCTGATCTCTCGTTTGCGCGCTCGCCCCGCTGTGGCTAGTTCTTCGGTCCGAGGTCCTCGAACTCCGCGTCCACGACCTCGCCCTCGGCCGTCTTGGTCCGCCCGTTGCCGCCGCCACCGGCGGCGGGGTCGGCGCTCGCGCCGGCCCCCTTGGTCTGGGCGTCCCGGTAGAGCGCCTCCGCCATCTTGTGTGACGCCTTGGTCAGGGTCTCGCTCGCCTGCTTGACGCGCGCCACGTCGTTGGCCTTGAGCGCCTCCCGGACCTCCTTGATGGCCTCCTCGATCGCCGTCTTGTCGGCCGCCGCCACCTTGTCCCCGTGCTCGGCGAGCTGCCGCTCGATGCTGTACGCGAGGGAGTCCGCCTGGTTCGTGACCTCGATCTCCTCGCGGCGCTGCTTGTCCTCCTCGGCGTGGACTTCGGCCTCGCCGACCATCTTGTCGATGTCGCTCTTCGTCAGGCCGGAGGACGCCGTGATCGTGATGGCCTGCTCCTTGCCCGTGGCGCGGTCCTTGGCCGACACGTTGAGGATGCCGTTGGCGTCGATGTCGAAGGTGACCTCGACCTGCGGCACGCCGCGCGGCGCCGGCGGGATCCCCACCAGGTGGAACTTGCCGAGCGTGCGGTTGTCCCGCGACATGGGGCGCTCCCCCTGCTGCACGTGCACCTCGACCGACGTCTGGCTGTCGGCCGCGGTGGTGAACACCTCCGACTTCTTCGTCGGGATGGTCGTGTTCCGCTCGATCAGGCGCGTCATCACGCCGCCCAGGGTCTCGATGCCGAGGGAGAGCGGCGTCACGTCCAGGAGGACGACGTCCTTGACCTCGCCGGCCAGGACGGCGGCCTGGACGGCCGCGCCCACCGCGACGACCTCGTCCGGGTTCACGCCCTTGTGGGGCTCCCTGCCGAAGAGATCTCGCACCAGCTCCTGGACCTTGGGCATCCGGGTCTGGCCGCCGACCAGGATCACCTCGTCGATCTGCTTCGTGGTGATCCCGGCGTCCTTCATCGCCTGCCGGCAGGGCTCGGCCGTCCGGTCGATGAGATCCATGACGAGGGACTCGAGCTTGGCTCGCGTCAGCGTCACGACGAGGTGCTTCGGCCCGCTCGCGTCCGCCGTGATGAAGGGCAGATTGATCTCGGTCTGGAGCGTGCTGGACAGCTCGACCTTGGCCTTCTCGGCCGCCTCCTTGAGGCGCTGGAGGGCCATCCGGTCCTTGCGCAGATCGATCCCGTGCTCCTTCCGGAACTCCTCGGCGATCCACTCCATGACCTTCTGGTCGAAGTCGTCGCCGCCCAGATGCGTGTCGCCGTTCGTGGCCTTGACCTCGAAGACGCCCTCGCCGATCTCGAGAATCGAGACGTCGAAGGTGCCGCCGCCGAGGTCGTAGACCGCGATCGTCTCGTCCTTCTTCTTGTCGAGCCCGTACGCGAGCGCGGCCGCGGTCGGCTCGTTCACGATCCGGAGGACTTCTAGGCCGGCGACGGTCCCCGCGTCCTTGGTCGCCTGCCGCTGGCTGTCGTTGAAGTAGGCGGGGACCGTGATGACCGCCTTCGTGACCTTCTCGCCCAGGTAGGCCTCGGCGGCCTCCTTGAGCTTCCGCAGGATCATGGCGGAGATCTCGGGCGGCGCGTGCTGCTTGCCGCGGATCTCGATGCGCGCGTCGGCGTTCGGGGCCTTCACGACCTTGTAGGGCACGAGCTTGATCTCGTGGAGCACCTCGTCGTACCGGCGGCCCATGAAGCGCTTGATCGAGAACACGGTGTTCTCGGGGTTCGTGATGGCCTGGCGCTTGGCGACCTGGCCGACCAGGATCTCCCCTTCCTTGGTGAAGCCGACCACGGACGGAGTGAGACGGTGGCCCTCCGTGTTCGGGATGACGACCGGGTCGCCCCCCTCCACGACGGCCACGACCGAGTTGGTGGTTCCGAGATCGATGCCGATGACCTTGGCCATTGCTTGTTGTCTCCTTGAATGTCGGGCGCGCCCAGCCGGGCCCCCGTTGGTTCCTTCTAGCCGACCTCGATCTTGATCTCGCGCGGCTTGACATCGTCCAGCTTCGGGAGCCGGATCTCGAGGACGCCGTCGCGGTAGCTGGCCCGGATCTTGTCCGCCTGGACGGGGATCGGCAGCTGGACGTGACGCTCGAACGTGCCGGACCAGCGCTCGATCCGATGGTAGTTTTCCTCGCGGGCTTCCGCCGCGATGCCACGCTGCCCGCGGAGGCTCAGGACGTCGCCGGTCATGGAGAGGTGGATGTCCTTCTCCCGCGCCCCCGGGAGCTCGACCGCCACGACGAGGTCGTCGCGGGTCTCGTAGACGTCGATCGGCGGGGCCCAGGTGCGCTCGGGCGAGCCGGTCCGAGGCCGGACGCCGAAGTAGGCGTCGAAGGCCCGGTTGATCTCAGTCTCGATGTCCGTCAACTCACGGAAGGGGTCGAACCGCTGAATCCGCCATCGATCCATGGGAGCCGTCCTCCAGGTAATTGAGTCGCTAGTTCATATACAAGCTGATATGAGGGTTGTCAAGCTTGCTCAGGGTAGAGGGACCCCGTATGGTGGCCTCCATGGACCGGTTGGGTGCCCGGCGGGGGCTCTTGATCCTACTTCTGTGACCCCTGCTTGTCGGGGTGGGCGGGGGGCTAGTCTTGATCCGGACCCTGGCCTGGCCGAGCGAGGCCGGCCGCCCTGCCTCCGATCCCCAGGCGGGCCTTCGCGTTCAGAGCGTCCTGGCCCAGCTCCTGCTCCGGGAGGCGGGCCTGAGCTCCCGCCAGGATCCCCTCGTTCTGACGGCCGCCGAGGTCAACGCGTTCCTGGTCGAGCATGTGAAGGTGCGGGATGCTCCGGTCTGGCCGGTCCGGGTCCAGATCGAGCCGGATGGGGTCGAGCTCGGCGGCGCCACGACCCTCGCGCAGCTGATCACGTCGGCGGTGGGATCGGGGCTGGGAGGTCTCGTGCCCGGCTCGGTCGGCGAACACCCCATCTGGATCGCCGCGCGGGGCCAGATCGTGGTGTCACCCGGGGGCCGCACGGAGTTCAGGGCCCACGCGGGGACGGTCGGGCGTCAGGCGGTGCCGTTGGCGCTGCTGTGGCGAGTGGTAGGAGGCCGCCCGCCGGCCCTGGTGTGGCGGATGCCGCGGGTCGTCGACCGGGTCGACATCGAGCCAGGGCGACTCGTCATCCACACCCGGCGCCCCGGGTCGGACCGAGCCTCCCCGGGCTAGACGTCACCGGGCTCAGCGGTCCCCGCGCCGCCCCTGACTGAGCCGCACGTAGCCCATCCGGAGGGTGGACAGCATCTCCTCCAGGACGGCGCTTTCGTCCGGCGTCCGGTTGCTCCGGGTCTTCTCCTGCAGCATCGCCAGGAGGTCGATCGCGAAGCGCGCCTGGTCGAGATCCACGTGCGGCCGCCCGGTCATCGGATCGGGAGCCTGACCGAGGTTGGCCATGGCGTCGCTGTAGAGCATGACCAAGAGCGCCGTCAGATCGGCCTTGGGGGCGCCGGCCGGCCCGCCCGCGTCCGGGCCGGGCCCGAGGATGGCCGACTGGGCTGGCGGCGATGGCGACCGCCGGGGTTCCACGATGAGCGATGGGGGCGATGGCGCGGGCCGGGACGGAGGAGCCTCGTCCTCCTCGCCTCGTCGGCGACGGTCCACCACACTGAAGCCAGGTTCGGGCTCGCGCTCGGACACGGATGCTCCTCCTCAGGTGCCGGGCTCGGGTGCGGGGCTCGGGGCCGAGCCCGCGGAAGTACCGTGACGCTAGCACACCGGAGCACCTCGGACAAGCCGCCCGGGGCGGAGAGACGCCCATGCTATACTGGCCGCGCCCTGCGGGGATCGCGTGTTGACGAGCCTGCAGAAGGCCCCCCGATGTCGAGCCCGGACGCCGGCCAGCGTTTCGTCGAGTTGTTGACGATGATGACCCGCTTGCGTGGCGACGGCGGCTGCCCCTGGGACCGAGAACAGACCCGCGACTCCCTCCGCCCGTTCCTCGTCGAGGAAACGTACGAGGTCCTGGACGCCCTCGACACTCGCGACCCGCGGCACATCCGCGAGGAGCTGGGCGATCTGCTCTTCCAGGTCGTCTTCCACACGGAGATCGCTCGCGAGCGGGGGGAGTTCTCGATGGCCGACCTCCTCGAAGCCCTCGTCGCCAAGATGACACGCCGGCATCCGCACGTCTTCGGGGATCGCCCGGTCGGCTCCGCTCGGGAGGCGCTGGCCCAGTGGGAAGCCATCAAGGACTCGGAGAGCCATGGATCGCCGCGGTCGGCGCTCGCGGGCGTGCCGCGCGCGCTGCCGGCGCTCCACCGCGCCCAGCGCGTCCAGCACAAGGCCGCGCGCGTCGGCTTCGACTGGGCCGACGCCGCGGGGGCGCTGGAGAAGGTCCGCGAGGAGCTCAGCGAGGTCACCGAGGCATTGCACCGGGGCGGCGGAGAGGCTCTGCGGGAGGAGCTGGGCGACCTCCTCTTCTCCGTCGTCAACGTGGCCCGGCTCGCGAGCGTGGATCCCGAAGGCGCGCTGCAGCTGGCCGTCGATCGGTTCAGCCGGCGCTTCGCGTCAATGGAAGAAGCCGCCCGGGGCGAGGGCCGGGAGCTGGCCGGCCTGTCCCTCGACGAGCTGGAACAGCTCTGGTCCCGGGCGAAGTCCCTGGAAAGACCGGCCTGAGCAGGAGCAAGGGGAGACTGCGATGAGGGTTCGCGTGGGCCCAGCCGACATCTACCTCGAGCGCGGTGACATCACCGAGTACGAGATCGATGCCATCGTCAACGCCGCCAACAGCGACCTCTCCATGGGCACGGGCGTTGCCTCGGCGATCAAGCGAAAGGGCGGGACGATCGTCGCGGAGGAAGCGGCCCGCCAGGGTCCCGTCGAGGGCGGTGATGCGATCGTGACCACGGCCGGCAACCTGCCCGCGAACTACGTGATCCACGCCGCGGTCATGGGTCCTGACCTCAGGTCGAGCGCCGACCTCGTGCGGCGTGCGACGCTCAACTCCCTCCGCCGCGCCGAGGAGCTTCGACTCCACAGCGTCGCGTTTCCCGCGTTCGGCACGGGCATCGGGCGGATGGAGCCCAAGGACTCGGCGGATGCCATGGTGGGCGCGCTCCGGGCCCACTTCGCGGAGGTGGCGGAGTCGAGTCTCCGGCGGATCTACCTGGTCTTGTTCCAGGAAGACACTTATCAGGCGTTTGGATCATTGCTAGGAGTGGCGAAGGCACGGCGGGCGGGCTGACCGCGACAGCTGAAGCAGTCCGGCTGGTACGGCCTTTGCTCCTTATTGACCGCCGATGACAAACATTTGCTGGTTTTGGCCTCGAGGCTGCCAGAATCCACTCATCCAAACCTGAGATGGCACGCATCCTCGTTGCCGACGACGCCCCGGCTGTTCTGGATGTCCTGGATGACATCCTGACACTCGAGGGCCATCAAGTGATCCGGGCGACTTCCGGCCAGGAAGCCCTTCGGAAGTTCGAGGAGTCCCCACCCGAGCTGGCGGTGCTCGACATCATGATGCCTGACATGGACGGTCTGGTCGTGCTGGACACGATCCGGCGCACGAGTGGCGACCTGCCCGTGATTCTGATCACGGGGCTCGTGGGGGATTCCCTCGCCAAGAAGGTCGCGCACCACAAGGCAGTCTCCTTCTTCGAAAAGGGCTCGGGGCTCGATCGCTTCGTCGAGCTGGTCAACGAGACGCTGGGCCGGAAGGCGGAAGCGTGAGCGCGCTCGGTCGACAGGGCACACGGTCGTGAACCCGCGGCTCCTCGATCTGCTGGTCAAGGAGAACCTCCTCACCCCGGATCAGGCCCAGAAGGCCGTGACCGACCAGCGCCGGTCGGGGGAGCGGCTGGCGACGGTCCTGACGCGGCTCGCCTTCATCACCGAGGACGAGCTTCTCGACTTCCTCAGCCGGAAGTACGGCATCCCGGTGATCAACCTCGGCCGCGTGGAGGCCGACCCCGACATCCTGCGGCTCGTCCGGAAGGAGATCGTCCAGAAGTACCAGGTGTTCCCCGTCCGGAAGGTCGGGAACACGCTGACGCTCGCCCTGTCGGACCCGACCGTGGTGCTCGCGATCGACGACGTCCAGTTCGCCACCGGGCTGCACGTCATCCCCGTGCTGGCCGCCGAGAGCGCCATCCGGGGCGCGATCGACCACAACTACAGCTCGGGTGTCGACGACATCAAGAAGCTCATCGACCAGGAGTCCACCGGCATCGACACCAACCTCGAGCTGGTGGACAAGGGCGCGAAGGTCGACATCGCGGAGCTGGGGCGGGAGGCCGAGGAGGCCCCGACGATCCGCTTCGTCAACCTGATCATCGCCGATGCCATCCGGAAGCGAGCCTCGGACATCCATCTGGAGCCGTACGAGAAGGTTTTCCGCGTCCGGTACCGGATCGACGGCGTGCTGCACGACATGATGAACCCGCCCAAGCAGATGGAGCCGGCCATCCTGTCGCGGGTCAAGATCATGTCGAACCTGGACATCGCGGAGCGGCGCCTGCCTCAGGACGGCCGGCTCTCCGTGAAGTTCCAGAACCGCGAGATCGACCTGCGCGTCTCGTCCTTGCCCACGACCTTCGGTGAGAAGATCGTCATGCGCGTCCTGGACAAGGGGGCCGTCGTCCTCGACCTCACCCGCCTCGGGTTCGAGGAGGACGACCTCGTGCGGTTCAAGAAGACCATCACGACGCCCTACGGCATGATCCTGTGTACGGGACCGACCGGCAGCGGCAAGAGCACGACGCTCTACGCGGCCATCGCGACCATCAACAACCCCGACATCAACATCATCACGGCGGAGGATCCCGTCGAGTTCAGCATCGCCGGGGTCAATCAGGTATTGGTGCGCGAGGACATCGGCTACACCTTCTCCGCGGCCCTGAGGGCGTTCCTGCGGCAGGATCCGGACGTGATCCTGGTCGGCGAGATGCGCGACCTCGAGACGGCGCAGATCGCGATCCGCGCCGCCCTCACCGGGCACCTGGTGTTCTCCACGCTGCACACCAATGACGCCCCGAGCACGGTCACGCGGCTCCAGGACATGGGCATCCCGCCCTTCCTGATCTCCTCGTCGCTGCTCCTGGTCATCGCGCAGCGCCTGGTGCGCCGGACCTGCCTCGAGTGCCGCGAGCCCGTCCAGGTGCCGGTGTCCGCCTTGATCGACATCGGGTTCCGTCCCGAGGACGCCGAGGGTGTGCGCATCTATGCGGGCAAGGGGTGTGCCACCTGCGCCAACACGGGATACAAGGGCCGGATCTCCATCCACGAGATCATGTGGATGATTCCGGAGCTCCAGGAAGCCATCGTACGCCAGCGGCCCGCCAACGAGCTCAAGGACATCGCGGTGAAGGCCGGGATGCGGACCCTGCGTCAGACCGGGCTCCGGAAGGTGGCGAACGGGCTGACCACGATCGATGAGGTCCTCCGCGTGACGTTCGCCGACTGAGGGCCAGGGGGGAAACAGGCGTGAACCAGAATGTGTCGATGCGAGATCTCCTCGTCGCGATGGCGGAGAGGAGCGCGTCGGATCTGCATATCACCGCCGGGGCGGCGCCGACGCTGCGTGTCCACGGACACCTGGTGGGGCTGGACTACCCGCCGCTCGACGGAGAGCAGACGAAGGCTCTCGCCTACAGCCTCATCAACGCGGAGCAGCGGGAGCGGTTCGAGTCGAACCACGAGCTGGACTTCTCGTACGGCGTCGTCGGCCTCTCGCGGTATCGCGTCAACGTCTACCGGCAGCGGGGCGCCGTGGGTGTGGCGATCCGCGCCATTCCCCACCAGCCCAAGAGCTTCCAGGAGCTCGGGCTCCCGGCCGAGATCTGCACCCAACTGATCCAGCGGCACAAGGGGCTCATCCTGATGACCGGGCCGACGGGGCACGGGAAGACGACCTCGATGGCGGCCATGCTCGACCGCATCAACCGGGAGCGCGACGTCCACATCGTCACCGTCGAGGACCCCCTCGAGTATCTGTACCAGCACCAGAAGGCGCTCGTGAACCAGCGCGAGGTGGGGAGCGACACGCACTCCTTCCCGGCCGCCCTCAAATACGTTCTTCGCCAGGACCCGGACGTCGTGCTCATCGGGGAGATGCGGGACCTGGAGACGATCCAGGCGGCGCTGACGATCGCGGAGACGGGCCATCTCACCTTCGCGACGCTGCACACCAACTCGTGCGCGCAGTCGATCGACCGCATCATCGACGTCTTCCCGCCGCACCAACAGTCCCAGGTGCGAGCCCAGCTGGCGCTCGTGCTCGAGGCTGTCTTCAACCAGCTCCTCATCCCGCGGCGCGACGGACGCGGCCGGTCTCTCGCCATGGAGATCCTGATTGCGACCCCGGCCATCCGGAACATGATCCGCGAGGAGAAGGTCCACCAGATCTACTCGGCGATGCAGGCCGGCCAGAAGTTCGGGATGCAGACCATGAATCAGTCGCTCGCGAACCTCTACCTCCGCGGCCTGATCGCGCGGCCGGAAGCGCTGTCCCGGAGCTCGTACCCGGAGGAGCTGCTCCGCATGATGGACCAGCCGGTGGCGGCGGCCACCCGCTAGGGCCGACACGGGGGAAGCCATGCCGAACTTCACGTATCGAGGCGTCACGTCGGGCGGAGGGCAGGTGCGGGCGGAGATCACCGCGCCGGACGAGCGGTCGGCGGCCCGCCAGCTCCGATCCCAGGGGATCGTCGTCCAGAACATCGCGGTCAAGCGCGGCATCGGCGGCAAGATCGAGCTCGGGGACCTGCCCGGTCTGAACACCCTGCTCGGCGGAGTCCGCGGCAAGGACATCTCCGTCTTCAGCCGCCAGTTCGCCACGATGATCGCGGCGGGGCTCCCGCTCGTCCAGTGCCTGCAGACGCTGGGCATGCAGATGGAGCGGAAGCGCTTCCAGGACATCATCGCGAAGGTGGCGTACGACGTCGAGTCCGGCTCGACACTCTCCGACGCGCTCGGGCGCTTCCCCCGGGTCTTCGACGAGCTGTACGTCAACCTGGTGCACGTCGGGGAGACGGGCGGTGTGCTCGACTCCATGCTGGCCCGGCTCTCGACGTACCTGGAGAAGGCCCAGGCGCTGAAGCATCGGGTGCAGATGGCCATCGTGTACCCGATCCTGGTCATGACCATCGCGGTGCTGGTCGTGGCGTTCCTGATGATCTTCATCATCCCGATCTTCGCGGCCTTCTTCAACAATGCCGGCGTGCCGCTCCCGCTGCCCACCCGCATCGTGATCGCGGTGAGCAACGGGGTGACGCGGTACTGGTACATCGTCCTCGCCGTGTGGGCGGCCGCGATGTTCGGCTTCCGCGCCTGGTACCGGACCGAGGCCGGGCGGCTGGCGGTCGACCGCTTCTTCCTGCGCGCGCCGATCTTCGGTCCGCTGGTGCGCAAGATCTCGATCGCGCGGTTCACGCGGACCCTGTCGGCGCTCCTGGGCGGCGGCGTGCCGATCATCGACGCGCTCCGCATCACCGCCAAGACCGCGGGCAATCGCGTCGTGGAGAACTCCGTCATGGCGGCGCGCGAGCGGGTCATGGCGGGGCACACCCTCGGCGAGCGTCTCAAGGACAGCGGGGTCTTTCCGCCCATGGTGGTCCAGATGGTCATCGTGGGCGAGCAGACGGGTGCGCTCGACAACATGCTGGCGAAGGTCGCTGACTACTACGAGGACGAGGTCGACGTGGCGGTCTCCGGCTTGACGGCGCTGCTCGAGCCGCTGCTGATCGTCTTCCTCGGCGTGGTGATCGGCGGCATCGTCATCGCGATCTACCTGCCGATCTTCAAGGTGGTGACGCTGGTCAAGTAGGCGCCCGTCAGGCGCGGTGGGGAGCGGGATGGGCACGCCACCCGAGGGGCAGGGGACGGTCCGGTGGCTGGTGTACGGCCGGACCGGTTTCGTCTCGCTGCTGGCGGCGGCGCTG
>JBGQGN010000022.1:0-15773 GCA_041497395.1 Methylomirabilia bacterium | reverse complement strand
GAGCTGCAAGTGTACGACCGTCTGGTCAAGCTGGCGGCCTCCAACGCGGGCGTCGAGCCGGAGCTGGCCACGTCATGGAAGGTCGCGCCCGACGGCCTCACCGCGACGTTCACGCTGCGCCCGGGGGTGAAGTTCTCCGACGGATCGCCGCTGACCGTCGACGACGTCGTGTTCTCGCTCACGCGCGCGATCGATCAGAAGGGGTCGTGGGGCTTCCTCTTTTCCCCGGTCAAGTCCGTCACCAAGGTCGACGACACGACCGTCCGGCTGAACATGTCGGAACCCTTTGCGCCGCTGCTGCCCGCGCTCTCGACGTTCGCCGGGAGCATCTACTCGAAGGCGAACTTCGAGAAGTGGGGCAAGGACGCGGGCCAGCATCCCCTCGGGACGGGCGCGTTCGTTCTGGAGAGCTGGCAAAAGGGCTCCCAGCTGGCGCTCACCAAGAACCCCCAGTACTGGCAGTCCGGCAAGCCGAAGGTCGACCGGATCGTGATGCGGGTCGTCGGCGACGACAACACGCGCGTCCTGCAGCTTCTGTCCGGTCAGGTGGACATCATCGACTTCGTGCCCCCCAACCAGGTCCAGCAGATCATGAGCGGCGGCCAAAAGATCCAGAAGGTGGACGGGACCGCCACCCTCCGGTACACCCTCAACGAGACCATCAAGCCCCTGGACGAGGCAAACGTCCGGTGCGCGATGGCGCATGCGATCGACCGGGCTGCGGTCGCGAAGAACCTCTACTTCGGGCTGGCGACCGTGGCGAGGTCCCTGCTGCCGAGCAGCACGCTCTACTACGACGGGAACGCCGACCCCGTCACGTTCGACCTGGCCAAGGCGAAGGCTCTCCTCGCGAAGAGCTCCGTGCCCCAGGGGTTCACCGTGACGGTGAACCTCCCGGCCGGGAACCAGAACCGGCTCGACGCCGCGCAGATCTGGGCGAGCGGACTGAAGCAGATCGGGATCACGCTGAAGATCGAGCAGCTGGAGACGACCACCCTGATCCAAATGCGCAACGCCGAGAAGTACTCCATCTACAACGCCGCCTGGACCAATGACACCCCGGATCCCGACGAGCTCCTGGGCGTCGCGCTGGACTTCTCGTCCCAGCACGCGGCCCACACCTTCTACAACAATCCCAAGGCCAAGGAGCTCCTCCTCCAGCAACGCCGGGAGCTCGATCCGAAGAAGCGGCAGGCGCTCGTGACCGAGCTGCAGCGCATCGTCAATCAGGATTGCCCGCAGATCTACGTGGTCCACGAGCCGCGGATCTACGCGACCACTCCGGCGGTGGTGGGCTTCGCGCCGAACTCGCAGGGCAAGTACAGCTTCGAGGACGTCACCAAGAAGTGAGTGGGGCACGCGGGCCCCTCGGGCCGGTCGCGATCGTCGTGCCCGGCCCGAGGGCGACCCGCGTGTAACCGCATGCCGACCGGTATCGGGGCCACGACGATCGGATGATTCGCTACGCCGCGGGGCGGGTGGTGGCGATCGTGCCCGTCCTGCTCGGCGTCAGCATCATCGTCTTTCTCCTGATCCGCCTCATCCCGGGCAATCCGGCCATCTCGATCCTGGGCGAGCGGGCGACGCCCGAGCTGGTTGAGCGCGTGAGGAACCAGCTCGGGCTCGACCTCCCGATCTGGCGCCAGTACTTCCACTTCCTCGGCAACGCGTCGCGCGGCGACTTCGGCGCGTCGTACTTCTACCATCAAGAGGTCTCGACGCTGACGCTCGAGCGAATCCCCATCACCCTCGCCCTGATCGCCTACGCGATCCTCATCGGGCTCGTCATCGCGGTGCCGTTCGCGACGCTGGCCGCGATTCGACGGGAAGGTCCCGTGGATCACGCCATCCGGCTCGTGTTCACGAGCGTCATCGGGATTCCGACGTTCTGGATGGGCATCATCCTGGCCCTGCTGCTCAGCGTCAAATTCCGGTTCCTTCCGCTGGGCGGCACGGGTGTGACCCGGCTGGATACCCTGTGGCACCTGACCCTGCCGGCCCTGACCATCGGCCTGCACAGCTCGCCGATCCTCGTGCGCGCGCTCCGGAGCAGCCTGATCGAGGTGCTGGGCTCGGACTACGTCACGACGGGCGTGGCGATGGGACTCCGACCGGTCACGCTGCTGGTCAGCTATCTGCTCCGGAACGGCCTGACTCCCTTCATCTCGGTCCTGGGCCTGAACATCGGCTGGCTGATCGGCGGCACGATCATCATCGAGCAGGTCTTCGGCGTCCCGGGTGTGGGATCGCTCCTGATCACGTCGATCCTGACGCGCGACTACTCGATCATCCAGTTCGTCGCGCTCGTGCTTGCCCTTCTCGTGATCCTCGTCAACCTGCTCACCGACCTCGCCTATGCCCTGCTGGACCCGCGGGTGTCCTTTCGCGCATGAACGCCGGCACCACGGTCTCCGCGACGCCGGCCCGGCGTCGGCACTGGCTCGCGGCGGGTGGATGGTCGCTCCGCGTCGGGCTCGCCGGCATCTCGACGATCGCCGCGCTGGCCATCCTGGCCCCATGGATCGCCCCGTACGATCCCACGGCGCTGGGTGAGGGCGGTCTCCAACCGCCGAGCGTGGTCCACTGGTTCGGCACGGATCAACTCGGCCGGGACATCCTGACGCGCGTGCTCTATGCCGCCCGGACCGATCTGCAGATCGGCACGATCGGCGTGATCATCCCGTTGATCATGGGCGCCGTGGTCGGCCTGTTCGCCGGGTACTACGCGGGCTGGCCGGACGCGATCCTCGGGCGGGTCATCGACGTCGTGACCGCGTTTCCGTTCCTCGTGCTCGTGCTGGCGATCGTGGCGATGCTCGGTCCCGGCCTGACGAACTTCTACATCGCGATCTCGCTGGTCAGCTGGGTTGCCTACGCGCGAATCGTCCGGGGCGAGGCGCTCAGCGCCCGCGGGCGTGGCTACATCCTCGCCGCCCGGAGCCTCGGGTACGGCGACATCCGTATCATGTTTCGTCACCTGCTCCCGAACGTGATCGTGCCGGCCCTCGTCTTCGGCATGAGCGACTTCGTCCTGGACATCCTGGCCGGCGCCTCGCTGGGCTTCTTCGGTCTCGGCGTGCAGCCGCCGACGCCCGAGTGGGGCGTGATGATCGCCGAGGGCCGCAACTTCATCCTCACCGCCCCCTGGGTGGTGACTTTCCCGGGTCTCGCGACCATCGTGACCAGCTTCTTCGTGAGCCTGGTCGGCGACAGCGCGTCCGACATCGTGCGCCGCGTCCATGCGCGCTAGAGAGGCCCTCGAGGTCGACGGCCTCACGGTGACGTTCGCCGGGGACGAACGGCCCGTCGTCCGGGGCGTATCGTTCACGATCGCCTCCGGCGAGGCGTTCGGCCTAGTGGGCGAAAGCGGATCGGGCAAGAGCCTCACCTGCCGCGCCATCCTGCGGCTGGTGCCGCGGGGGGCGTCCGTCCGCGGTCGGATCACGTACGGGACCCGGAGGCTTCTCGAGCTCGACGACCGCGAGATGCAGACGCTGCGCGGGTCGAGCATCGCGATGGTCTTCCAGGACCCGTTGACCGCCCTCAATCCCGTCCTCCGCGTCGGCGACTCGATCGCGCAGGTGATCCAGTCGCACGCGGGGCTCAGCCTCCGCGCGTCCCGGATGCGCGCGATCGAGATGATGGAGCGCGTGGGCATTCGCGACGCGGGGCGCCGCGCGGCGGCCTATCCTCACGAGTTCAGCGGCGGGATGCGCCAGCGCATTCACATCGCCATGGCGCTCGCCGCGCGGCCGACCCTGCTGCTGGCCGATGAGCCCACCACCGCGCTGGACGTCATCGTGCAAGCCGAGATCCTCCGCTTGCTCGACGACCTCCGGCGACAGGAAGGGATGAGCCTGTTGCTCGTCTCCCACGACTTCCGCGTCGTCGCCGGGCTGTGCGACCGCGTGGGCGTGATGTACGCGGGCGAGCTCGTCGAGGTCGGGCAGACCCGCGCGGTGCTCCGTCGCCCGGAGCATCCCTACACGATCGGGCTGATGAACAGCCTCCCCGAGGCCGTCGTCGGCGGTCGCCTCCGGGCGATCCCGGGGACGCCGCCGGATCCCGGACGCCTCGCGCACGGGTGCGCGTTTGCTCCGCGCTGCGAGCTTGCCCTCGACGCTTGCACCGCGGCGCCCATCGGGATGTCGGAGGCTTCACCGGGACACCTGGCGCGCTGCATTCGCACGGACCAGCTGGACGAGATGCGGCGTGGGCTCGCGCTGGCAGGCCCGGCGAGCGGATAGATGCTGCTGGTCGCCGAGCACCTCACGAAGACCTACGCGCACCGCCGGGGCTGGCTCCGGGGGGCCGCCAGGTCAGCGCTCCTCGGCTCCGCGCGCCCCGCGCTGGCCGACGCGTCGCTCTCGCTCGAGCGGGGGGAGTCGATCGGCATCGTCGGAGAGAGCGGATCGGGGAAGTCGACACTCGCACGGTGCCTGGCGCTGCTGGAGCGACCGGATGCGGGACGGGTGCTGCTCAATGGAATCGACCTCACGCGCCTCGGCCGGCGACACCTCCGCCGCTCACGGCGGCGCATCCAGGTCGTGTTTCAGGATCCGTATTCGTCGCTCAACCCCAGGCTGACGGTCGGGTCCGCCCTCCGCGAGGTGCTGGTCGTCCACGGCCTGGCCCCTCGTGACCAGGTCCCCCGCCGCATGGAAGGGCTCCTGGACCAGGTGGGGCTGCCGGCCCGCGCGGTCGACCGGTATCCCGCCGACTTCTCCGGCGGGCAGCGTCAGCGGATCTGCATCGCGCGCGCGCTCGCGGCCGATCCCGAGGTGCTCATCGCCGACGAGCCGGTCAGCGCGCTGGACGTGTCGATCCAGGCGCAGATCCTCAACCTGCTGGCCGATCTGCGCGCACGCCTGGCCCTGAGCATGATCTTCATCAGCCACGACTTGCACGTCGTCCGGTACATCGCCCCCAAGGTCGCCGTCATGTTCGGCGGGCGGATCGTGGAGGTGCTGCCCCCGGGCGTGCCGCTCGAGCGCGCCCGTCACCCGTACACGGAGGCGCTGCTGGCGGCGAGGTCGCGGCTCGAGCCGGGATGGCTGGCGCACGCCGCACAGCTCAACGGCGAGCTCGCCGCGGCGCTGCCGGCCACAGGATGCCCGTTCCGTGCGCGGTGTCCCCATGCCTTCGCGCCCTGCGAGGAGGTCGACCCGTCTCTTCGCGATCTCGGAGCCGGCCACGCGGTGGCCTGTCACCACGTGACCTGAGAGCGGCCGCCATCCGGGTGGACTGCCCTGACGCCGAGCCGCAAGAGCGCACGGCGTCCACCACGCTTCAGGCAAAGGCCGCCCCGGCCGCATCGGCTCGGTTCCTAATCCGCGACCGCATGGATGCGAACCCACTGCGACAACGTGCAGCGCCGGAAAGGGCCTGTAAGCCGGGTTCAGAACCGACGGGGATATCTTCCGTGTGTGCCTGCAGTTGCGCAGAACCATTCATCATCGAGAGGGGGTGGCTGTAAACCCGCTGGAACCTCGTCATACATGTCGTGGGCCGATGCGGCGTGGGTTGAGGACAGTTGGACAAGAGCCGAAGACTGGTATCAGCACAATGATCTGAGTTAGACGACGGCGATCCTGGGGGGGTCCTCTTGCCTTGAATGGCGGATTCCTCGACCAATGTATTCCTCATTGACGCTGTTGAACGGAACCTTGATTGACTAGTCGGCAAATTCGAGGTCTAAGCGCTCATTCTTCGCTTGGCCTCGAAAGAGGTTGACGAGATTCAGGTCCTCTTCCACAAAGCTAAGGAAGGCACGTATAGCTAATCATTCCCCCCTCGTATCAATCGCACACGGGATGGACAAACGCACTGTCGCCGTCGAAATCGAGGAGCAGGGAAGCCTCCACAAGAATGACGCCATGAGATGCCCGGTCATGCGGCTTCGGGAAGCCACCGACCTCGGTCCCAGTGGAGGCGCAGTGGAGTTGGTCGAAGTGGAACCTTCCCCTGAATGGTTGCCAGGGCATCCAGCGTGTAATCGTTGACAGGTGCCCGGGTCGTGACCATGAGTCGCAGGAGGCGATCGGCTTGGGGGCTCATGGGCACCCGGCCCTGCTCCCAACGCGATACCGTTTCAGGGGTCGTTCCCATGTGACGGGCGAAGTCGACCCCCGACCAACCGAGCCACTTGCGGAGGTACTTAGTCTCGGCTGGGGCCAGCCTATGGGGACGCCTGATGACAGCCTGGGCCATCAGGCGGTGCAACTCCTCGATTCGAGGGATGGCGACCTCCTCCGCTCCGCACTTTTGGCAGCGGCGAACATCCACCCCCAAGAGGACGACGCCGGGGAGTCCGCTATCAGTGTACCGGTAGGGCGCTCGCGTGACCCTCAGCGCCCCCCCACAGTCCAGGCACGTCATCTTCGTCCCACCCTCCATCCCGTTATGACCACCAGTTCCGTCTCGGACCGGAACGCGACCACCACGACGAGGCGTGCTGTGCGCACCCGGTACCGCCAGGTTCCCCGCTCCAACTCCCCTGGACCGACGACGCCACCACGCAGCGCGTTGGCCGCGTCGACGGTGGTCAGGTCGTCCTTGCCAAGCTCCTCCTGCGCATGCCGCGAGAAGGTGACCACCCCCACGTCCATAATCGTCCGGATCAGCGTTTTCGCCGCCGCGGGGTCGAGCGGCTCTAGCACAGAGGGATGTTAGTCAAGACTTGACATGATGTCAAGTATTGGCTTGCGGACCGCTGCATTTTGCAGCGATGTGCGGCATTTCCCGGCGACCGGATGAATAGGTCGGGCCTTCGTTGGAGAGACCCGCTGAGCGGTGGTGGGGCTTCGCTGGCGCTGGGTTACTGGGCATCAGATTCGACAGAAAGGAGCTGGCACGCGGGTTGGATCGCGATGGTGCCGAGGGAACCGGGATGATGGCCAGTCATAGTACCCGGTTCGACAGGGGAGAGGGGCCTGTGAGAGGGCAAGATAAAAGCGTACGACGCGCGTTGGCCCACCCCTCCCGGAGATTCGGCGATCGCCAGGACACATGCACGCGCCGACATCGAACGACGGCCCTCACGAGGACCGAGGTCTTTGCGCGTCGGCGGAGTGGGCGTTCGTGAACGTTCGGGGCGAGGTTCACGCCTATCTGGTCCCCGAAGACTACCGGCGGCTCCGACTGGAAGCGCTGGCCCGGGGGGTCTCGCTCTCGCGGTGCGCGGCCGACTGTCTGGGCGAGTACTTCGCGCTGCGACGGGAGATGGCGACGGCCATCGAGACCGAGACTCCAGATCAGGCCGGGACGTTGACCCCGTCCCGCGTGATCCACGTCCTCCTGGCCCAGACCGAGCAACGGCTGGTCGCCACGCTGGATCGCCACGTGGATGAGCTGGCGGCGGTTCGGGACGAGATCGCCGCGGTCCTCACCATGCTGGACCGCGCACACTTCGTCTACCTGTGCCATACGCCGGAGATGCCGCCCGAAGCCAGGGATCACGCCTACGCGAGGGGCCAGAAACGCTTATGTACCCGCTCTCTGAGGGCCGGCGGGACGCCGCCTAAGTCCTCAGAACCAAAGAAAAGCGCCGGAGAGGGGGTCTGTAAGCCGGGTTGCGCGACTCTCTCGCTGTGAGCCTGCGCGCCCGTCCGTCGGCACCACCTCGTCGATCGTATACCGCGGACCCGTGAGCCGCGGCGCGAGAACGATATCCGCGGCGCGAGGCGTCGCCGGCGGCTCGTACGCCGGCTAGGCCGATGCGGCACGCGGGCGGCCAGGCAGCGAGCCAGGAGCGTCCCGCCGAGGGCCCGGATTCCGGGCGCCCGCATCGACGGCTGCCCCGCTCAGGGGCCCGCGAGCTTCTGGACCACCTCGATGAGGCGCGTGGCGTCGGGGTTCTTCACCGTGCCCCGGATCAGGATGTCCGACGGCGTGGCCGACTTGCCGTAGTAGGCCTCGTTGAGGCTGTCACGCACCGCCAGCACCGATCCCTCGAGCGAGAGGCCGCCGTAGAGCCCCTTCGCGCGGGACAGGATGATGAGGTCGGCCGTGAGACCGGCCACCCCGACACCCGCGCCGACCGGTCCCGCCGCGGCGCTGAGGTCGCCGCCGAGCTTGGCGCTCGAGCTCAGGAGCCGCGTCACCCCACGCTCCGTCCGGACCACGATCACCAGCTCGGCCGCCTCGGCGCCGGCCAGGAGGCCGAAGCTCATGCCGCCCACGGTGTAGAAGGCGGGGCCAGTCCAGCCGCGCGTCTTCTCGTCGCGGACGAGGAAGACCAGGTTGCCACCCGAGCCCCCGAGGATGAACCCGGCCTTGACCACCTGGGGCGAGACGAGGATCCCCTTCGCGTCCTTCATCAGGTCGCGCCACGTCCCCTGGTAGGTCGGGTCGGCCGCGAAGCTCTCCACCGTGAGGACCGACCGCTCGACGAGCTGCTTCGCATCCAGCGCATCGTCGGCCCACGCCGACATGCCCGGGGTCGCCACCATGGCGAGCGCGAGCAGCCCTCCGATCCCCGCCGTCAGAACGGCTCGGACTGTGTGTCTCAACAGCATCGCCATCTCTCCTTTCACTTCACTCCGCCGCCAGGATGCCGGCCTTCTGGAGCTCCTCGATCGCGACCTTCGCCACGTCCCCGGCCACGTCGCGCGTTTCAGCGGGGTTGAACGTCCGGCTGGTCGCCGACCAGACGAGCGCCTCGGAGGCGACCGCGTACACGTTCATCTGGACGCGCACGACCGTGGGGGGGCGGAGGTAGCTCGACCGCTCAGCCTCCTGGTACGTATTCACGTAGTAGTTCCCGAGGGTACGGTACGAGATCGGCACTTGCTGGAGGCTGCCGGCCGCCCGGGGCAGCGGGCCCTCGACGCCGACCAGCCGCGCGATCATGGCGCCGTCGAAGCCGCCGGCGCGAAGCCGGTCTCGAGCCTTGTCGATGTCACCCCGCTCGACCTCGGGCACGATTCCGTAGCCCCCGATGCCGCGGGTGTTCATCGGGAGGCGCCGGACGATCTCGTCCTCGACGAGCTTCCGGACGGCCTCGTCGGTGCCGAGCACGAACACGGCGACCTGGTGGAAGGGCCCGCCTGCGTATCCCGGGTCCCGCCACACGTCGGTGAGGCGCGTGGCGCTGCAGGCGGTGAGCCCGATGAGCGCGGCGAGTGCCGCGAGGCCCGAGATCACATGCCGAGCGCCGTTCTTCATCATCGATCGCCCGTGGGCTCGCGACGAGAGCAGTCTAGCGCCGGGTCCGAGGACCGTCAATCGAGCGACAGTTGACCGACGGCCGACGACTGGGCGGCGGAGGGCGCCGCGGGCGGCCGGGACGCGGCTCAGGGATCGCGCGAGGGCCCGAACCCGACGCGGCGCGGGCGCCAGCGTCCCGACTGGTGCTCGGCGAGGTAGTCCGGCCGCGCGAAAAGCTTGATGAGGACCGCGCCGGCCACGAACCCGCCGAAGTGCGCCCAGAAGGCGACCCCTCCGCCCTCCTGTCGCACGATCAGCCCGCTCACGAACTGGAGGAGGAACCAGTAGCCGAGCATCATCCAGGCCGGCCAGGCCATCGAGGTGAGGATGAACCCGAGCGGCACGATCATGAACACGCGCACGTGGGGATACAGCACGATGTAGGCGCCCATCACGCCGCTGATCGCGCCGGAGGCGCCCACCATCGGCACCGCCGAGGCCGGACTGAGGACGACCTGGGCGAGCGCGGCCGCCACGCCGGTCAGGAGGTAGAAGACGACGAACCGGAGCCGGCCCATGGCGTCCTCGACGTTGTTCCCGAAGATCCACAGGAACCACATGTTCCCGAGGATGTGCATCCACGAGCCGTGCAGGAACATGGACGTGAAGATGTGCGCCGTCTGCCGCCCCGGATCGGTGAGGCACGCGAGCCCCTCGCCCATCGGGAACCGCGTCCCGGGCGGCACGCTCAGCGTCAGCTCGCCGGGGATGAGCCCGAGGTTGCAGATGGACCGCGCCAGGGCCAGGGGGGACCCGGCGCCCTGGATGAAGAGCCACACCCCCGAGGTGAGCGCGATCAACACGAACGTGGCGTAGGGCGTGCGAATCGTCTCGTTCTCGTCCCGGTACGGGAACACCGGTCAGACCTCCCGGACTGGACGGGCGGACGGCCCCGGCACAGTCGTCAGTTGAGGGCGATCAGGCTGGAATAGGACTCGTAGCGGCGCTGAATCTCGCTGACGTACTTGACCGGCTCGCCGCACCGGCAGTACCCATACCGCGCCGTCCGCGCGAACCGCGGCTTGGCGAGGAGCGGCATCGCCTGCTCCACGTGGCCAAACCAACGGTTCGGGTCGAGCTTGAGGTCGGTGGCTATGCGGCGCCCGTCGGCCACGTGGCCAGGGCCGCAGTTGTCCGCGGCGAGGGTGAAGCGCAGGCGGTCCTGCTCCCCGATCCCCGGCTCCCGGTACATGGCCGGCCGCCGCGAACAGGAACAGGGCCGCCATCAGACCGTTGGCAACGTTGAGGAGGCTCAGGGAGCACCCTCCGCAGACCGCTCGGCCGCGAGGGCGGCGGCGGCGGCCGCGGTCGGATCAGACGAGCCCGGCGGCACGAACACCGTGACTTGCCGGTGCGCGAAGTGGATGCCCGCCTCGTCGAACGCCTGCTTGACCCGCTGGTAGGCCTCGCGGAGGATGACGAACTGCTCGCCCGGCTTGGCGGTGAACTTCGCCTTGACGAGCATGGCGCTGTCCTCCATCGCGAGAACGCCCTGCGACTTGAGCGGCTGGATGATGGGGGGCCCCATCTCCGGGTCCGCCGCGAGCTCCTGGCCGATCCGCTTGATGATCTTCTTGACCTTCGTGATGTCGGTGTCATAGGTGAGCCGGAACTCCAGCTTCTCGATGACCCAGTCGCGGCTCTGGTTCGTCATGCGCCGGATCGCGCCGTACGGGACGATGTTCACCGCGCCGCGGTGGTGGCGGAGCTGCATAGAGCGGATCCCGATCCTTTCTACCGTGCCCTTGGCCTCGCCGACGTCGATGTACTCGCCGAGGCGGAACGCGTCGTCCATCAGATAGAAGGCCCCCGAGATGATGTCCCGCACGAGCGTCTGGGCCCCGAAACCCACGGCCAGCCCGACCACTCCGGCCCCCGCCAGCAGCGGGCCGATGTTGACGCCGAGGGCCGCCAGGACGGTCATCGTGGTCATGATGCAGAGCACCGCGAACGCGGTCCCCCGCGCGAGCGGAAGGAGGGTCCGGAGCCGTGAGGCGCCTGTCCCACCGATCTCCCCGGGGTCGCTCACGCCCCGCGGTGCCATCTCCTGCTCGAGCCGGCGGTCGATCGCCGTCTTGGCCAGCTGCCAGACGAGGTAGGCGAGCATGAGCGTCACGCCGATGTCCACCAGCATGCCGACCACCCGGCCGCCGACACCCCGGCTCGCCATCCCTATGAGGTCGATGTTCCAGAGATGGACGATGACGAGGGCGCCAGCCACGGTGACCACGATGTGGACGGCCTGCCGCAGGACGGGACCGAAGCTCGTGCCGGGCTCCGGCCGGCCCCCGGTGCCCGCCCGGGCCGCCCGCCGGTCCAGCAGGCGGCAGAGCGCCATGTCGACCAGCGGCATGACGAGCACGACCAGGAGGCTCAGAATGCCCGCGCGTCCCGTGATCGAGCGGCCGGCCAGCTGCTCGACCGTCAGCGCCACCAGGAGCAGGAGCACGTAGGCCGTCATCAGGAGCGGCCACAGCTCGGCCAGCATCCGGCGGAAGCCGCCCCGGCCGTCGCCACGGATCATCGCGGCGATCGGACCCGTGAGGCGCCAGACGAGGCGGAGGAACAGCGCGACGAACAGGATCCGCGCGAGGGTCACCACGAGAAGGAACGACTCGCGCGGCATCCCCCAGCGCCGGAGGGAGAACGTGCCCACGTCGATGACGGCGTAGAGGCAGGCCAGGCCGACGACGCCCCGGTAGAGCATGCGGGATGCGGCATCGTCGAACGGGAGCGGCCGCGCGGCCGGCGCCTGCGGCGCCAGGAGGAGGCGCGCGACCAGGATGGCCACCCGCGCCTGGATGGTGGCCAGGAGCGCGCTCACGATCAGCTCGCGGCTCGCCTCGTGGCCCTGGTAGACGGACAGGAACGTCGCGAACGCGGTCACGGCGAAGACCGCGAGCGCCAGGAGCTCCACGACGACGCGGATCACGAGGTTTTCGCCCTCGGCGCCGGGAGCGTGATTCCCGCTCCGCTCGAGCCGGGCACCAAGACCGGCGAGCAGGCGCCGCGCCAGCCGCTCGGCGAGGAAACCGACGAGCAGCATGAAGGCGAAGCCGCCGGCAACCACGAGCAGCTGGTACGGAGGCCGGCCCTCGGAGAACCGGGCGACCACGGCGCCCAGCGCGCCGGGTAGCTCGGGCGCTTTCCGGAGGATGGCGCCGAGCTCGGTCCGGGCGCGGTCGACGTTCCCCGCGAGGCCGGCGGCCATGGGTGGGGCCGCCTCATCGGCCGCGGGCGCGGCAACCTTGTCGAGCTGAGCGAGCAGAAGCGCGCGGACCTCCGCGTCGCTGAGCCGCGCCACCAGCTCCCGGATCGCGTCGCGGGTCAGCGGCTGGGGCAGCTCGACCGCCGGGGCCTTCTCCGGCGCGGCCGGCTGGGCCGCAACCGCCGCGACCACCGGCAGAAGCGAGAGGACACAAACCAGAGCCGCGAGCCGGCTCCACGGGCGACCAGCGTTCAGGGTGTCCTCCCCGGACTGGAACGGCACGGCGCGCCGGCCGCCGACGCACCCGATCCGGGCCCGTCTGCGATCCGACCCGGCCATCCTACTGCAATCGCGCCGGGCGCGTCTCGATGACGACCGGCCTAGGGGGACAGGCCGCCGGCCCCGGTCCGCGCGGGCTCGGCGTCGACCAGACGGTCGATGGGCGCGAGGTCTGCCGCAGCGAGGGAGGTGAACACGGCGCGAGCCCGGGTTCCGGCCGGCCCGAGGCGGTCGGAGGGCTCGCGGGCGGCGACACGGACGTAGCTCCCGTCGGTCGCCTCGCCGTCTCCGAAGTCGACGACCAGCTTCAGGCCCGAGTGGGTCGTCGGCAAGGCAGCGTCCACGACGAACTCCACGACCGTGCGACCGATGCGGGTGACGCGGACCAGGTGAGAGGTCCCGTCGACCCGCTTCCCCTCACCGACGATGCTGGGCGACCCCTTCGGCATGGTACAACTACGCTGCTATCGTTTCGAGGGAGGCGGGCTCCGAGCCGGGAGCTCGCCGGGTCCCATCCGCCCCTCCAGGCGGGTCGACGCAGCGATCGCGAGGGAGGAGACGCCGACGTGATGAGATTGCGACTCGCCGTGGTGCTCGGAGCCGGACTGCTGGTTGCCGCGACCGCATCGATCGCCCGGGCCGAGGACGACGACCCGAACGCCTGGCACCTGACCTTCACGCCCTATCTGTGGGCCGCGGGCATCTACGGTGACGTGACCGTCAAAGGGGTCACCGCGAGCCCCGACGCCAGCTTCCTCGACATCCTGGAGAACACGGACACCCTGGTCGGCCTCCAGGGGCACGTCGAGGTGACACGGGGCCGGCTGGGGGCCTACGGCGACTTCTTCTACGTGAAGACCAAGGTGGAGGACGCCGGCCGCACCGGGCTCGACATCTCGAACCGGATGTGGTTCGTCGAGTTCGGCGCGCAGTACCGGCTCGTCGACACCACGGTCGACCGGGTCCCGGGGATCACGCTCGACGTCTACGCGGGCGGGCGCTACTCGTACCTCGACCTCGATCTGGACACCCGCGGCGCACCGTCGCTGAACCAGCAGGTCGACTGGATCGACCCGATCGTCGGCGGGCGAGTGGGCGTGCACTTCTCGGAGCACGTCTTCCTGCTCTTCGCGGGAGATGTCGGCGGCTTCGGCGTGGGCTCCGACCTCGCCTGGTCCGTCACGGGCCTGTTCGGGTACAAGTGGCAGGGGGCGGGGCTCGAGTGGGCCATCCTGGCGGGGTACAAGGCCCTCTACCAGGACTACACGACCGGATCCGGCACCAACCGGTTCCAGTGGAACACGACGATGCACGGTCCCATCATGGGGCTGAGCATCCGCTTCTGACCGCGCCCGGGGTCGTCCCGGTACCCGGTCTGACGTGTGGCCGGCGCCGCGTGCCGGGCGCGGCGCTGATGGCGTTCCTGGCGCGCGCCGCGCGCGTCAGTCCTTGGTCTTCAGCTCGCTCTCGTGCTCGCGGATGAAGGCCCGGATCTCGTCGGCCATGTCGAGCAACCGCCGCCACTGCTCCTTGTAGAGCGTCACGGGAAAGCGGCCGAGTCCGTACACGGAGACCCCGCCCTTGTCGCTGACGCGCAGCTGCCCGCCTCGCTGCGCCCGGGCCTTCAGGGCTTCGTTCTCGGCCCGCAGGCGGGCCACCTCGCTCTCGAGATGCTCCTGACTCATGGACCCCTCCATCGACGAAGCGGTGCCCGCTCTGCTAGGAGCCGCCACGACGGCCACCGTACCAGGAGCATAGCCGGTCGCTTTTCGGTCGGCAACCGCGCGGGCAACCCTTGGGGCCAAAGTGGCCCCGGCCGCCCGCGTCGGATCGATCCCTGGCCCCCCGTGCCGCCCCTTTGGTCGTGGGGTCGTGGGATTGTGGCACGCTATGCCGGTGTATGGTCAGGCTCCGCACGAGGTCGGCGGAAGGGCCGGCCGCGCGTGACGAGGTCGCCCGGAGGCCGCCGGCGACCGGCTCCACCTCGGCCGCCGGAGCGGGGAGAGAGACACGATGGACGCCCTCGGGCTACTTCTGTCGCGCTACAACGCATCCACGGAGGATTCGTCGACGAGCTCTTCGCCGGGCTGAGCGACGCCCAGGTCCGGGCGCGGCCGCACGGCCTCAACTCGGTCGCCTGGCTCGTCTGGCACGCCACGCGAGTCGAGGACGCGGCGGTGAGCCGCTTCGTCGGTGATCGGCCCCAGGTCCTGACGGAAGGGAACTGGCGTCACCGGCTCGGGGTGGAGCGGCGCGATGTCGGCTCCGGCATGACCGGCACCGAGGTCGAGTCGCTGAGCGACCGGATCGACACCACGGCGCTGCGAGAGTACGCGCGCGACGTCGCGGACCGGACGCGATCCGTGGCCGGCTCGCTGGCGCCGGCTGCCTGGGACGAGATCGTCTCACCGGAGCGGATCCGTGGCGTGGTGGCGGACGAGGCGCTGCTGGTCGACGCGGGCCGCTGGGTGGAAGCGTTCTGGGCCAGGGGGCATTCCCGGGGGTGGTACCTGCTCCAGACCGGCCTCCTGCACCCCTACGGGCACTGGTTCGACGCGATGGCCGCGCGTGGGCAGCTCGGCGCCCCCGGACGATAGGCGTCGAAGCTCCGGACGTCGTGGAGCGTGACCAGGTCGCCATCGACCGTCGCGTGCGGCAGACGCGCGACCTCCGGCGCCCAGTCCCGGTCGCGGGACGGCTCGATCGTGCGCCAGTAGTTGTCCCAGAACTTGGTGCCGCTGTCGACCACCGCCAGCTTCGCCAGAAGGCCACCCTGGCTGTGGCCGATCAGGACCATGCGGCGCATCGCCGGGTCGGTCCCTCGCGGGTCCAGCTCGGTCACGGTCCTGGTGAGCGTCTCACGCAGGAGACCGCTGGAATACAGGATGGGCAGGCCGGTGTTGTAGGCGACGAGCCAGAGCTGGACGCGGGGCGCGATGCGGGGATCGGCCTCGAGCTGCGGCCGCAGCAAGTTCATGGAGATCGGCTGCGCGTACTGCCACACGCCCAAGCTCAAGACGGGGAACTCGACCGTCGCCGCGTTGCGCTACCAGGACGTGAACCTGCTCTCCGACCTGCT
>JBGQGN010000021.1:0-15868 GCA_041497395.1 Methylomirabilia bacterium | reverse complement strand
CGTTCGTGTTCTTCTTCGGGGGCGTGGCCGACATGCTGTGGCACGTGACCTTCGGGATCGAGGATGGCGTCGAGGGGCTCATCAGCCCGAGCCACCTCGCCCTGGCGTTCGGGGGCGGGCTCATGGTGACGGGGCCGCTCAGGGCGGGGCTCCACCACCCGGCACCGGCCCGAGAGAGCTGGCTCTCCCGGATGCCCATGGTCGTGTCCCTGACCCTCCTTGTCTCGCTGATCACCTTCTTCACCGAGTACGCGAGCCCGTACGCGACGACGTGGGTCGCGGAGACCCCACGGACTGGTAGCCAGGCGTATCTGTCGGCGGGTCTCGCGGGCTTCCTGGTCCAGCCCGCGGTGCTGATGGGGTTGGTGCTGTTCGTCCTGCGGATGCAGCCGCTGCCCCCGGGCGGCCTCACGGTCCTCCTGTCGGTGAACGTCGCGCTCATGACGATCATCCACGACAAGTATCTCGACACGGGCCCGTATCCGCTCATCGGTGCGGCGGTCTTGGCCGGACTGATCGGCGACGCGCTGGTCGCGTGGCTCCGGCCGGCGCCGGACCGGGTCCGCGCCTTTCGCATGGTGGCGTTCGTGATTCCTGCCGTGCAGTACCTGCTCTACTTCCTCGCGATCATGACGTGGGCGCGCGTGGCCTGGTCCGTGCACCTCTGGACGGGCGCGATCGTGATTGCGGGCGGCGTGGGGTGGCTCCTGAGCTATCTCGTGGTGGCGCCCGGCGGAATCGCACAGTCCCGACTCACCCACCCCGGGACGAGGGCATAGGGCGCCCGGGGGCTCGGGGCGCGAGCCGGCGCCACGAGCGGAACCGTCGCCGCCCCGGCTCGTGCGTCGATCAGGCTCCGTCGGCGTGCGAACTCCTTGTCAGAAAGATAGACGAGGGGGGCCGCTTCTCGCGGAGGGGCGCGCGCAGATTGAGGAGCTCATCGAGACCGATGACCCGGGGACGCTTGCTCGCCATGATGGTCCTCCCGCCGGTCGCGTTCACGCCTTGCCTCGAAGTCACGCGAGGTTCTCGGTCCTCCGCATCACGACCGGACGGCCCTCGCCCGCCTCCACGGCCGGCACCTCGTGCGTCGCCAGAGATGAACCCTCCCCATGATCCCCGGGAAGGGATGCGCCGGAAAGCCGGGGGCCGGGTCAGGCGGCGCCTTGCATGCGCGGGTCGAGCACGTCCCGGACGCCGTCGCCCAGGAGGTTGAAGCCGAGCACCGTCAGGAGGATGGCCACGCCCGGAAAGGTGATGACCCACCACGCGGTGCGCATGTGCTGGCGCCCGTCGGCGATCATGCGGCCCCACTCCGGCTCGCCGGGCGGCACCCCGAAGCCGATGAAGCTGAGGGAGGCCGCGGTCAGGATCACGTAGCCCAGATCCAGGGTGGCCTGCACGACGATGGGCGAGATCGTGTTGGGCAGAATGTGGCGGAACAGGACGCGGCGCGGGCTGGCACCGCTGGCGAGGGCCGCCTGGGCGAACTCGAGCGCGCTCACGGCCATCGTCTGGGCCCGCATGATGCGCGCGTAGGGAGCCCACCATCGGAGCGCGATGGCCACCACCAGCACGACGAGGCTTCGCCGCTGGACGCCCGCGACCACGGCCATGGCGAGGATCAGACCCGGGAACGCCAGGAAGACGTCGGTGACCCGCATGATCGTCTCGTCGGTTCGGCCGCCGAAGTAGCCGGCCAGCGAGCCCAGGAGCGAGCCGGTGACGGTGGAGAGCACGAGGATGATCAGGCCGCTGCCCAGGGCCAGCCGGCCCCCGTACAGGACGCGGCTGAAGATGTCCATTCCTGCGCTGTCGGTGCCGAACAGGTGCGCGCCGCTCGGAGGCAACAGCTGATCCTGCAGGTTGACGCCGCGGGGGTCGTGCGTCGCCAGAGCCGGGGCCAGGAGGGACGCGAGGACGAGGCCGGCGATCATCAGCACACCCGCTCGAGAGAGCGGATTGCGTCCCAGGCGCCGCCACGCTTGCCGGAGCTGGCCGCCCGTGCGCGCGTGGCGGGCCTCCGGCGCGCCGCGGGCGATCACGGGCTCCGCGACCGCCGTCACGCGGGCTATCCCCGTTCTCGGAGGCGCGGGTCCAGACGCATGTAGAGGACGTCGGTCGCGAGGTTGGCGAAGACGAACACGCACGCGGCGATGATGGTGAACGCCATCACCCCGGGAAAGTCGAAAGCGAGGATCGCCTCGACCCCGTAGCGGCCCAGCCCCGGCCAGTAGAACACGACCTCCGTCACGACCGACCCGGTCAGGAGCCAGGCCAGGGACAGCCCCACCACGGTGGTCACGGGAATGAGGGCGTTGCGCAACGCGTGGCGGTAGTTCACCACCCGCTCACTCAAGCCCTTGGCCCGGGACGTGCGGATGTAGTCCTGCCCCAGCACCTCGAGCATCGAGGAGCGCGTCATGCGGCTGATCATGGCCACCTGGGGCAGGGCCAGCGTGATGGCGGGCAGGATCAGGTGGACCAGCGCGTCCTGGAACGCGATCCAGTTGCCCGTGACGACCGTGTCCACCATGAGGAAGCCGGTGACGCTCTGCACCGGGCTCGTGTAGCGGATCCGATTGCTCAGGCGCCCGCCGGGGTCGGGCACCAGGCCCAGCCACGAGTAGAAGACCAGCTGGAGCAAGAGTCCCAGCCAGAACACCGGCATCGAGACACCCAGGAGCGCGGTGAGACGGCTCAGATGGTCGACCAGCGTGTTGCGGCGCACCGCGGAGATCACGCCGATCGGCAGGCCCAGCAGCACGGACAGGAGCATGGCGCTCACCGCCAGCTCGATGGTGTGGGGCAGGAACTGCTTGATCTCGGTGATCACCGGCCGAGTGGTCACGGGCGACGTCCCAAGGTCGCCGCGCAGGAGGTCGGCCATGTAGTGGAAGTACTGCACCGGCAGGGGCGCGTCCAGGTGGTACTGGCGCGTCAGCTGGGCCGCCGCCTCCGGCGTGGCCCGGAACCCCTGGGCCCCCGCCCAGACGTAGGCGACGTTCTTCGGCAGCACGCGCGCCAGCGTGAAGGTGACGAGGGTGATGCCCACCAGCACCGGGACCAGCAGGATCAGCCGGCGCAGGCTGAAGCGGATCACCGCGAGCCTCTACCGGCTGAGCGCGGGCTCCCGCCGGCTCGCCTCGCGGGCGAAGACCTCCAGCTGGGCCAGCCCCGCCTGCACCTTGGGCGTCTCCGCGCCGAAGCCCAGGCGGACGTGGTTGTCGAACTCGTCGCCGTAGCACACGCCCGGCACGAGGTACGTGCCGTAGGGCTCGCCGATGAGCGTCCGGCACAGGTCCCACGACGTCACCGGCAGCTCGAAGCGGGGGAACGAAGTGAAGGCCCCGCCGGGCACGACCCAGCTGAAGAGCGAGTTCCGGGCCATCCAGTCGACCACGAGCTGGCGGTTCCGCTGGCCGATCTGCTTCCCCTCGGCCAGCAGGCGGTCCCAGGTCGCCGGCTCGAGCGCCGCGGCGCCAAGCTGCTCCCCGAACACGTCGTTCACCATCACGCCGTACCGGTGCAGGGCGAAGGCCCGGTCCAGGAAGTCCTTGTCGCGGCTGCCCACCCAGCCGAGGCGGAGGCCGCACATGCCCAGGGTCTTGGTCAGGCTGCTCGTGACGATGCCGCGCTCGTAGGCGTTCACCGCGGACGGCGAGATCGGCCCGTCCCACTCGAGGCCCCGGTAGATCTCGTCCGACAGGAGGTAGGTCCCGTGTCGACGCGCCACGGCCACGATGGCGCTCATGTCGTCATTCGAGAGCACCGAGCCTGTCGGGTTGTTCGGGTGGTTGATGAACACGAGCTTGGTGCGGTCGGTGACGAGCCGGCGCAGCTCATCGGGGTCGGGCTTCCAGGCGTTCTCCTCGCGCAGGCGCAGGACCTTGACGTTGGCCCCGATGGCCCGGCACAGGACGCCGACCTGGGTCCAGGCCGGGGCCTCGAGGACCACCTCGTCGCCCTTGTCGACCAGGGCCATGACCGCGACGTAGTTCGCCTCGTAGGTGCCGTTGGCGAGGAACAGCTGCTCCGGGGTGAGGTCGTACCCCTGCGTCTGGACGAGACGCTGCTTCAGCACCGGCGGCCCGAAGTAATGGCCGCCCCAGTCGAGGCTCATGCCCCCGTCGATGGTCAGCCCGAGATCCGCGAAGCGCGCGGCGGGCCGGCCCACGCTGGTCAGGGAGTACTTCCAGGCAACCTCGCGCCCGTAGATGAACCAGTCGCCGAGCTTCTCGCGTTCGACTCTCATGGCAGGTTCGGCTCCTCTCTCGGTCGGAACGGCATGACCGCAACACGCGTGGTCACCCGATGGCGTGGTCGGACCCCGCCGAGGCCATGCCCCGGCGGGCGCCGGGCACCTGTCAGCCGGCGGGGGGATTCGCTCCCCCGCGTCCGCTGACAAGGTGCCCGGCTCTCGTGGGCGAGGTCGCCCGGCCGTGTCTCCCCTGGTCTCCAGGGACGTCCGACCCCCCTACTTCTCCTTGTACATGTTGTAGAACAGGGGATGGATCATGGGATTGTACTCGAAGCCCTTCACCGAGACAGCCTGCGCGTTCCATTCGTTGAGGGCGCCGCTCGGCTGGGCCAGCATGATCGTGGCCGCCATGTCGCGGAAGTACAGCTCGAGCTCGCGGTAGATGGCCCGGCGCTTCGCCGGATCGATCTCCGACCGGCCCCGGTCGATCAGCTCGTCCGTCTTGGCGTCGCCGGCAAAGGCCGCGCCGTAGCCCATCGTGGGCGGGCCCGGCCAGTACTTGGTCCAGGCCGCGTTCTTGAAATTGTCCGGATCGGGGAAGTCAGCGTACCAGCGCGCCTCGATGATTGGCTGGCCGGGCGCCGAGGTCTGCAGGCTCGAGAGCGTGGCGGCGTCCACCTCCTCGGGAATCAGCTTGATGCCGATGGTGGCGAGGTCGGCCTGCCACATGAGAACGCCTTCCTTCTGGAGCACGCCGTCCGGCCGGTAGGGGAGCTTCAGGCCCTTCGCCAGCTCCTGCCGGGCCTCGGGGGACGCCTTGTCGACGAACTCCTTCGCCTTCTTCAAGTCGTAGGGCCACAACGGGTAGTCGGCCACGTTCCCGGACACACCCTTCGGGACCAGGCCGGTCATCCGGAACGCGTAGCCCTTCATGACCTTCTGAATGTAGAGATCGTAGTTGAAGGAGTGGACCAGGGCCCGCCGCACGTTGATGTCGCTCGTGGGCAGCATCTTGTTGTTCAGGTTGATCCACTGCGTGGAGAGACTGAGCAGCGGCTGCCCCTTCTTGTCGGCCTTGGTCACGAAGATGGGCAGCTTCTGGTCCTTGATCCGCTGCTCCAGCTCGGCGAGCTGGGTCGTGCCGACCGCCGCCACGTCGAGATCGCCCTTCTCCAGGCGCAGGAGGCGGGTCGACTCTTCGGGGACCGTCTCCAGGATGATCCGCTCGAGGTGCTTGCCGCTCCACCCCTTCCAGTAGGTCGGGTTCTTGGCCAGGACGACCCGGTCGTTCGGCTTGAACTCCTCGATGATGTACGCGCCCGCCCCGGCGCTGTTGTTGGAGAGCCAGTCGCACTTCTGCCCCTTGGTGGGCTCTCCGCACTTCTCCTTGATCACCTTGGGATCCGCGATGCCCGTCACGGCCGGCTGAGAGAGGATCGCCAGCCAGACCGGGTAGGGAAAGTTTAGCACCGTCTTGACGGTGTAGTCGTCGATGACCTCGGTCCGGTTGTAGACATCCCGGGTCATGTACAGCGGGCCGAGGCCGATCGTCTGCAGCCGGTCCAGGGCGAGCTTGACGGCGTGAGCGTTGAGCTCGTTCCCCGTGCTGAACTTGACGCCCTTGCGGATCTTGAAGACGTACTCCTTGCCGTCGGGCGAGATGGTCCAGGACTCGGCCAGCTGCGGTGCCGCCTGCAGGCTCTGGTCCGGCAGGACAGTCAGGGTGTCGTAGAGCTCGGCCAGCACCCACCAGTTCCGATTGCCGCGGGACGTCTGGGGGTCGAGGTTGTCGACCTTCTGCCCCCAACCCGCGAAGAGGACGTTGTCCGGTCCCGCCGCCGATCCGATCGCCGGCCAGAGGGCCAGGACGGTCAGCAGTGCGGTGGTCCAGCCTAGCCGGCCACAGAATCGCCACAGGCTCATGGGGTCCTCCTTGCTCGGTGGTGGCAGAACGCTCTGAGGTCCGCAGGCCCGTGAAGAGAGGCTGAGCGCCACGCGGCCGGCGCGTCATGGTCGCGCCCACGGCATTGGCCCGTCAAGCCCGGCCTCCCTTCTCGAGCTTCGACCCTCGTTGTCATCGACCGCGGAAGAACTCTTCGATCGCGTCGACCACGTACTCGACGTCCCCCCGCGTCAGCCCGGGCCAGTTGGGCAGGATCAAGGTCTCCTGAGCGACCTGCTCGCTGACCGGACACTGCCCGGGCCGGAACCCGAACCGCTGGACGTAGGGCGCATTCAGGTGGATGGGGAGCTTGTACTCGGGGCTGACACCGATGTCTCGCTTTCGCAGGTGGTCGACCAGCTCGTCACGCCTCGGCACCAGCGCGACGCAACGCATGCGGGTGTGCAGGCCCCACGCGGGCTCCCCGGTGATCGTCACCGGCAGATTGCGCCCGGCCAGCAGCTCCCGGTAGAGGGCGGTGTTGGTCCGACGCTCGTTGTTCCAGTCGTCCACGTGATGGAGCTGGACGCGCCCGATCGCCGAGAGCACCTCGCTCAACCGGTAGTTGTACCCGATCAGCTCGGCGTCGTGCGACTCCTGGTAGTCCCGGCCGCGGCCGTGGTTGGAGAGCAGCTTCGCGCGGTAGGCGAGCTCGTCGTTGTCCGTGATCACCATGCCGCCCTCGCCGCCGCACGTCATCGACTTGTTGCGGACGAAGCTGAACGCCGCGATGTCGCCGACGGTCGCGTGCCGGTCGCCCCGATAGGACGTGCCGATGCTCTGGCAGGAATCCACGATCACCTTGAGGCCGTGGCGGCGGGCGATGGCCTCGATCGGGCCCATCTCGCACGTCAGCCCGTTGTTGTGGACGGGCATGATGGCCCTCGTCCGGGGCGTGATGGCCGCCTCGATCCGGGCAGGATCGAGGTTGAGCGTGTCGCGGTCGATGTCGATGAACACCGGGGTCGCGCCCACCAGCACGATGACGTCCCCGACCGAGATGAACGTCCGCGACTCGGTGATGACCTCGTCGCCGGGACCGATGCCGGCCGCCATCATCGCGACGTGGAGCGCCGCGAAGCCCGAGCTGACCGCCACGCCGTGCTTGACGCCCATGTAGGCGCAGAACTCGTCCTCGAACCGGCCGCCGTCACTGTCCTTTTCCAGGTAGGAGCGGATCAGGCGTCCGTCCTCCAGCGCCCGGACGGCCGCCGCCTTCATCTCGTCCGTCATGATCGGAACGTAGTGGATGCTTCGCTGCCGGTGAGCCACGGTGGACTCTCCTTTCCGTGTCGCGGGGGTCGGGATGCCTTCCGCGAGCATCTCGTGGTACGTGGCCGGCCTCCGGTCGAGGTACAGCCGGTTCGTGTGCCAGCTCTCGCGGCTCGACTGGATCTCGTCGAGATCGAGGTCGGCGATCAGGACCTCCTCGACTCCCCGCCCCGCCTGGACGACGAGCTCGCCCAGCGGATTGCAGAAGTAGCTCTTGCCGAAAAACTCCGCGCTATCGTACGGCTGGCCGCGGCCCACCCGGTTCAGGGCGCCGACGAAGTAGCCGTTGGCCAGCGCGTGAGCCTGCTGCTCGAGCTCCCACACCAGCTCGGACCGGCGCCCGCCCGTTGCCGAGGGATTGAAGACGATCTCCGCTCCCTTGACCCCGTAGATGCGAGCGATCTCCGGGAAGTGCCGGTCGTAACAGATGTACACCCCGATGCGACCGTACGCCGTGTCGAAGACCGGGAATCCGACGTCGGGCCGGTGGAAGTAGAACGGTTCGTAGTTCCCGGCGTGGGGACTGGGCACGTGGTGCTTCCGATAGACGCCGAGGAACCGCCCGTCGGCGTCAATGACGGCCGCGGAGTTGTACCGAGCGGCGCCGGCCTGCTCGTAGAACGGCGCCACGATGACCATCCCGTGCCGGCGGGCCAGCTCCCGCATCAGCGCCGTCGTGGGACCACCGGGGACGGGCTCCGCGGCAGCGTGCCAGCGCGGATCCGTGGCCGCCGCGAAGTAGGGCGTGTTGAAGAGCTCGGGCAGCGCGAGAACCCGCACACCGCCCGAGGCGGCGTCCGCGATCAGGCGGGCGCACTTGTCCTTGAGCGCGGTCTTGATCTCTTCGACCGGCCGATCCATGGGAAGATCGCTGCCGATCTGGACCAGCGCGCAGCGGACGACGCGTGCCATACCGCCCCCTCCCTATCGCCGGTGAAGCCGCGGGTCCAGCACGTCCCGCAGTCCGTTGCTGAACAGGTTGATGGACAGCGTGGTGCCCATGATGGCGAGGCCAGGGAACGTCGCCAGCCACCAGTACTGGCGCATGTAGTCGCGGCCGTCCGCCAGCATGACGCCCCACTCGGGGGTGGGCGGCTGCGCGCCGAGCCCCAGGAAGTTCAGCGACGCGACCGACACGATGGCCACCGAGACGCGCAGGGACGCATAGGTGAATAGCGGAGCGACGACGTTGGGCAGGATGTGAAGCCCCATGATGCGGCGGTTGCGGCATCCGATGCTCCGGGCCGCCTCGACGTAGACGTGCCCTGCGGCCGAGAGCACAGAGCCGCGGACGAGCCGCACGAACCCGGGAATCGAGCTGACGCCCACGGCGATCATCACGTTGGTCAGCCCGCTCCCCAGGATGGCGACGATGGCCATCGCGAACAGGATGCCCGGAAAGGCGAGCATGACGTCCATGACCCGCATGGTGAGATCGTCGACCATCCCCCCGTAGTAACCGGACGGCACGCCGACCAGGACCCCCGTGACGACGCCGATGCTCACCGCCAGGAGCCCGGCGGTGAGCGACAGCCGCCCGCCGAAGACGATCCGGCTGAAGAGGTCGCGGCCGTAGTGGTCGGTTCCCAGGGGATGGCGGAGACTCGGCCCGACCAGCGCGTCGGCATAGTTCGTCCGGATCGGGTCGTAGCGCGCGACCAGCGGTGCGAAGGTCGCCATGCCCACGAGCGCGACGAGCAGGGTCCCGCCCGCCGTGGCGCCGCGGTTCTTCGCCAGGCGTCGCACGACCTGCCCGAGGGGGCTCTCGCCCGGGCGCATCACGCGGGCGACCGACGCGCGCACGCCCTCCCGCCTTCCCATCCGGCTAGGCCGACTTCCGGCCGAGGCGGATCCGCGGGTCGAGCCAGCCGTACGACAGGTCGACCAGCAGGTTCGCGAGGACGTAGGCCGCCGCCGCCACCAACATGCCGGCCTGCACGACCGGAAAGTCCTTGTCCTTGATCCCGTTCACCAGCATGAGCCCGAGGCCGGGCCGGGCGAACACCGTCTCCACCACGACCGCGCCGCCCAGGAGCGCGCCGAACTGGAGGCCCACGACGGTCGCGACGGGAATCAGCGCATTTCGCAGCGCGTGCTTGAGCACGACCGCGGCGCCCGACAGCCCCTTGGCCCGCGCCGTGGCCACGAACTCCATGGCCAGCACCTCGCGGAGGCTGGAGCGGACCAGCGCGGCGACGATCGCCGCGCTGCTGAGGCCAAGCGTCAGCGCCGGCAGGACGATCGCGCGGAGACTCCCGTGGCCGACGGCGGGCAACAGGTCGAGGTGCAGCGCGAACACCAGCAGCAGCATGATTCCGAACCAGAAGCTGGGCATGGAGACGGCGAACAGCGCGGCGACCATGGTGCCGTTGTCCAGCATCGACCCGGGCCGCACGGCGGCCAGACTCCCCAGGGCGACCCCGATCGGGATCGCCAGCCCGAGCCCCACGAGCGTCAGCCGCACCGTGTAGGGAAACGCTTCGCCGATCAGGGTGGCCACCCGCTGGTTGCCCCGGAAGGAGCGCCCCAGGTCACCCTGCACCGCGCGCCACAGGAACAGGCCGAACTGGACCGGCAGGGGCCGGTCGAATCCCAGCTCGTGGCGAATCCGCTCGTACGTCTCCTGGGAACCCCCGGCCATCTTCGCGCCCGATCCCCCGGACTCCGACATCATCAGCAGGACCGGGTCGCCCGGGAGGAAGTGGAGCATGGAGAACACCGCCAGCGAGACGCCCAGCAGCACGGGCACGGTCGCCAGGAGCCGGCGGGCGACGTAGCCGATCATCACTCGGCTGGCCCGAGGGCACTGCGGCTCCGCCGGGGCGCCCTTCGGGGCGACCAGCATCCGCCGGGATCCGGGGCCCGGTGGCGCCCCCCGGCCGGGCCGTTCAGGCCTTCAGCCACGCCTTGTGCAAGAAGACGCGGCCCAGGTTGTCGTACAACATGTCCTCCAGATTCCGGGCGCGGACGTTGATCAGCGTCTGCTCGAACGTCCCGAGGATGAACGCATCCTCGGTCACGGTCTTCTGGAGGGTCTCGTACATCTGGAGCCGCTTCCGCGAGTCGACCTCCCTCTCCGCCCCGTCGAGCTGGGCGTCGACCTCCGGGTTGCTGTACTTCGAGCGGTTGCCCTGCGTCCCGCCCCGGATGTTCCGGGAATGGACGGGGAAGGCCATGACGCTCGGATCGGCGTTGATCTCGCCCAGGCGCCCGATGTGGTGCTCGTTCATCTGGTACTTTGTCAGCGACGCCGCGTTGCTCATCGCGTCGATCTTCATCTCGATGCCCACCTGGAGGAGCATGTCCTGCACCACCTCGCCGGTCTGCGTGTACTCCGCCCGGTTCGTGGTGATGTAGAGGAGCGACAGGCGCTGCCCGTCCTTCTCGCGAATGCCGCCGGCTCCCGGCTTCCAGCCCGCCGCGTCGAGCAGCGCCTTCGCCTTGTCCGGGCTGAACCGGTAGGCCTCCTCGACCCCCTTCCAGTAACCCCAGGTCTGCGAGGCGAGGACACCGTATCCGGGCCGGCGAACGCCGAAGAAGAGCACGTCGACCAGCTTCTTCTGATCCACGGCGTACTGGATGGCCTGGCGGACTCGCTTGTCGTCGAGCGGCGGCTTGGTCACGTTGAGCTGAAGCAGCTGCGGCAATCCCGGCACGGCGATCACGTCCACCGCGAACTTCGGGTTGGCCCGGAATCGCTTCACCTCGGCATCAGGGACGAAGTCGATCAATTGCGACTCGCCTCGCTCCAGGGCGATGACACGGGTCGACGCCTCGGGCACGAGGCGGAGGACCAGCCGGTCCAGATTAGCGGGTCCCTTGTGATCGAGAAACGCCGGTGCCCAATTGTAGTCTGCGAAACGCTCGAAGACGATCTCCGACGGGGAGAACTTCGTGAGCGCGAACGGGCCGGTGCCCACCAGGTTCTGGCCGAAGTCGGCGCCCCACTTCTTGACACCGGTCGGAGACACGGGCCGGAGCCCGGTCGCGCTCAGGTTGTGGAGGAAGAGGGGGAACGGCTCCTTGAACCTCACCCGGATCTGGTGGTCGCCAAGGACGTCGGTGCCGTCGTATGGGCCCAGGAGCCCGATCAGGAGCGCCTTGAGCTGCGGATCGACCACCCGGTCGAACGTGGCCTTGGCCGCAGCCCCGTTGAACGGCGTCCCGTCGTGGAACTTCACCTTCTCGCGCAGCGTGAACGTGTAGCGGGTCGCGTCCGGCGACACCTGCCACGCCGTGGCCAGTCCCGGCACGAACTTGCCCGCCTCGGGCTGCCACACGAGGGGGTCCAGGATCGAGTTCAGCAGCCGCGACTGGGAGTCCGAGTTCGGCACCGGTGGATCGAGGGTGTTGAGTGGATCCCGGAAGGCGTGGACCAGCGTCCCGCCCCGAACGGGTTGCCCCGCGGAAGGCCGCGCTGTAAGCAGGCCGGCGCCCGCCAGCCCCGCGCCGATACCGAGTCCGATGAACGCGCGCCGGCTCGGCCAGCTCAGATTGGAGCTCGATGATCTGTCGACTCTCCCGCGTCCGCCCATGGCCTCTGCCCTCCCCCTCGTTCCTGTTCTCCGCGCTGCGGTCATGTCGTGATCGGCGCCCGACGCCCCGAGTGGCGTCCTGCCGGCCTCACCTGGCCACCGCGACGGTCAGAGCTTCTAGGCGTGCGAGCATCTCGCTCGTCGACTGGACCTTGGCGTAGATCTCGTCCATCGCGCGCATCGCCGCCCGCTGCATATCGTCGGACCACGTCGCCGTCGCATCCTCGATGAGCAGGACCTGGAACCCGCGATCCGCCGCATCGCGCACCGCCACCTCGACGCAGCCGCTGGTCACGACACCCACGATGATCAGGTGCTGGATGCCGAGGTTCCGCAGCACGTACTCGATGTTCGAGCCATTGAACGCCCCGCCGCAGGTCTTGGTGATCACGATCTCGTCGCCCTGGGGCGCTACCTCGTCGAGGATCTGGGCGTCCTTCGACCCCGGCGAGTGGTGAATCCCGAGGTGCTTGTGCTCGAGGCTCCGGTCCCGGCCATCCCGGGTCAGCGACTCGATCTTCGTGTGGATCACCTCGATCCCCGCGTGGCGGCAGGCCTCCTGCAGCCGGCGGACGTTGGGGATGACCGACTCCTCCAGGCGCCCGGCGTAGTACTCGGCCGCCGCTCCGTCGCCGCGGTCACGCATCCGCTGGAGGAGCCCGTGGTCCCGGTGCGCGTCGCCGTACTGCAGATCGATCGCGAGCAGCGCGGTATCGCGACGCCGGAGGGTCGGCTCCGGCAAGCGGGCGTGACGTCGTCGCAACCGTCCGTCGATGTCCATCGTCCTGCCTCCTTCCGAGTCAACCCCAGCCGGCCCTAGCCGGACACCACCCAGCCACGGAAGACCGGGTTGCCGCTGTTCACGACACGGCGCGGATGCTGGATGCGCACCAGCCCGGTCTTCGGCGACACGATCTCCTCGACGGTCTCACCGAAAACGTCCTTGATCACGGCGATCACCTGGCCGGCGCGCACCCGGTCGCCCGGCTTGACCTGCGGGTGGAACACACCCCCCCGGGTGGCGTAGGCCACCCAGTTCTCGGTCATCATCATCGGGTCGAGGGGCCGAGCGTGCTCGGGCTTCCCGTCGACCAGGCCGAACGCCCGCATCACGTTGCGGGCCCCCCTCAGGTGTACCGCGATCTCCGGCTCGTTGTACGTGGACAGGTATCCGGACTCCGCCACGATCGACGGGATCCCGCGGTCAGCCAGCGTCCCGACCAGTGTCCCCGGGTAGCCGGACTGGTGGGTCATCGACCAGACCACCTCGGTGTCCCACAGGCGAGCCATCTGCTCGGAGACCGAATCGACCTCCGGCTTGCCGGTCCGGTGGAAGATCGCGAACGGATTGAGCCACTCGGAGGCGTCCCCTCCGTGCATGTCGATGTGCCACTTGCCCCAGTTTGAGAGCAGCTCGACGACGCGGTGGGCGATCACGAAGCTGACGGTGCCGTTCGTGTTACCGGGAAAGATGCGGTTCAGGTTCTGCCCGTCCATCGGGTTGGCGAACGTCTCGGCCGCCTCCCAGCCGGGCACATTGACGATGAAGATGAAGCCGACGGCACCGCGAACGGCCTTGGGATCCAGCTCCCGGAAGAACCGGATCGCTGCTTCCTGGGCGACGTACTCCGTCCCGTGGACCCCCGCCGTGATCGACAGGCGCGGCCCGTCCTCGGCGCCGTTGACCAGGCCGACGGGGCAGCGGATCGCCCCGCCCGGCCGCTCCGCCACGTCGAGCCACCCGGTGACCTTGGTCCCCGGCGCGGCTCGGAGACTGCCGAACGTTTCGGGCTGTCGCATTCAACCCTCCTCAGGCGGGCCGCGGGGCCGGCAGCTCGCCGAGCGCCCGCTCCAGCCGATTCATGCCTTCGGTGATCTGCTCCAGGCTGAAGCAGAAGCTCACGCGGATGTGACCCTCGCCCTTCGGGCCGAACTCGAATCCCGGAGCGACGGCGACGCGGCCGCGCCGCAGCAGATGCTCCGCCAGCTGGAACGTGGGCAGCCCCAGGCCCCGCACGTCCGGGAAGGTGAAGTAGCAGCCCTTCGGCGTGTTGCACCGCACCCCCGGGATCCGGTTGAGCCGGTCGACGAGGTAGTCACGCTTTCGCTCCAGGTTGGCGATGTTGTCGCGCAGCCAGGGCTCCATGTCGCCGGTGAGCACGGCATGGGCCGCGCGCTGCCCCACCGCCGAGCAGGCCTGGAGGGAGAAGCGCAGGATGCTGTGCATGTGATCGATGACCTTGGCGGGGCCGACCGCGTAGCCGATCCGGTACGCCGTCATGCCATACGCCTTCGAGAAGGAGAAGGCCGTCACGGTCCGCTCCTTCATGCCGGGCAGCGCCGCGATGCTGTAGTGCGTCGTGCCGTCCAGCAGGGTCTTCTCGTACTCCTCGTCCGAGAAGACCCAGAGGTCGAGCCGCCGGGCCAGGTCGGCGATCCGCTCGAGGTCCTCGCGGGAGTACACGATGCCCGAGGGGTTGCCGCCGTTGCTCATGACGAGGAGCTTGCTCTTGCGCGTGGCCCGGCGCGCCAGGGCCTCGAAGTCGAAGCGCCACTCGCCCTTCTCAAGCGCGAGCGGCACCGGGACGACCCGGCCGCCGGCCATCCGGATCGCCGGCTCCGTGCTGGCGTATTCGGGATCGAAGAGCAGCACCTCGTCACCGGCGCCGACCAGGATCCGGAAGGTGCTGTCGATGACCTGCTGGGCGCCGATGGTGATGAGGATCTCGTCGTCGGCGTCCGCGATCATGCCGTTCTCGCGCTCGAGCTTCCGCGAGATCGCCTGCCGGAGATCCCGGTGGCCCTTGACCCCCGGGTAGTGCGGGTACTTGTCGACTGCCGCGCGGGCCGCATCCCGGACGAAGTCGGGCGGCAGCCGGTCCCCGATCGTCCCGCCCGACAGGCTCACGACGTCCCCGAGCTCCTCCGAGAGGTCGCTCAGGTAGCGCGCGGCCGTCACGGGGCTCGGGAGGCCCCCGTCCGCGTAGTCGAGCATCAAGGACGCCTTCATGCTGGCGGACAGCCACGAGGCGGTCGCGGACTCGGTCAGGCGGGCCTGGCGCGCCTCTCGCTTGTTGTTCTCCACGGTCACTCTCCCCTTGGTGTGAGTCGTATCTGGTTCAGGCCGGGCTGGCCACCCGCGCCGGCTGATCGGTGACGGCCAGCCGCGAGGCGACCAGCTCGTCGCGGAAGCGGGCGGCCGAGATCGGGCTCAGGTCGTGACGCAGCTCCAGGAGCCGCCGCCCCGGCGCCGCCGCGCGCGCCACCGCCCGCCGCGCGTGCAGGGAGTGGATGATGACCTCGGCGTCGCGCAGCGCCGCCGCGAGAGCGCGGCTCTCCAGCGGGACGTGGCGGATCGACGCCGCGGGCATCCAGTACTGCTCGATCAGGTGGGCCATCCCGATGAGGTTGACCCGCTCCGCCACTAGCACGGCGCGGGTCGTGCCGGCCAGGGCGAGCAGCTCGGCACGCGTCTCGGACGACAGCTCGAGGGCCAGGCCGAAGACCGGCAGGGCGGTGTCCCGCAGGAGGCTCCGCACCGCCGCGTAGCTCCGCACCAGCGTGGCGACGTGCTCGGGCGGCTCCCCCAGCGCCTCGACACCACGGCGTTTGAGGTCGCGCAGCAGCACCCCGACCACCTCGACGCCGAGGTCGCGCACCGTCTCGGCGAGCAGCGGCGTGTAGCGGTCCACGAACTCCTGCTCCGAGCCGACGAACGCGACCCGCGGCCGCCCCTTCCCGGCCAGCGCCCGCTGGAACCCCGCCCGGATCTCCTCCGGCGAGTAGCCGAGCGCTCGGGCCCGGTTCAACGCCGGAAGGAACAGGTCGGCCAGCGCCTCGCGCCTGAGCGACACCTGAATCCGGGCGTCCGCGCTGAGGTCCGCGACCATGACACCCTTGCCGGGGCGACTCACGACG
>JBGQGN010000020.1:0-15900 GCA_041497395.1 Methylomirabilia bacterium | reverse complement strand
GACGTGGCGCCTGAAAATTCAGCAGTCTACGAACACTGCACAGTCCACAGTGCACCCTGCACAGTCTACTGTGCAGCCTGGCTCCGCCTTGACCCGGCTGCCCCCCCCCGGCGGGCCATGCCCAACTCGGCCCCGTCGGGTCGTGGACACGGAAGGCTTCACTACTCGGGTGTACAGTCCCCCCGCCGCGGTCAGTCTCCGCCGGCGCCCGCCGCGTAGTGCCCACGCGTCTTCCGGATCTCGGTGAGGAACTGACCGGCCGCCGCCTGCTGGGCGGCCAGCGCCTCATCGAAGCCGAGTGCGGGCGGCCCCGGCAGCAGCTGGAAGTGCCCGTGGCTGTCCCGCCCCCGCGCCAGCACCGCGGTGAGCGGCTCGCCGTCGATCTGACGGGTCTCGGGAGTCATGAAGCGGGGGGCGAAGCCGGTCCGCGAGCCGTCCGATGGATTCGGATTCGAGCCGTGGATGATGTTGACGTGGTGGAGGGACATCTCGCCGGCCCGCAGGACCACGTCCACCGCGTCCTGCTCGTCCACCTCCACCTCGATCTCCTGGCCCCGGCTCAGGCGGTTGTCGGCGGCGTACGTGTCCCGGTGCGGCAGGATCGGCCGCCGGTGCGAGCCCGGCATCACCCGCATGCAGCCGTTGTCGAGGGTGCTGTCGGTGAGGGCGACCCACGCCGTCACGACCCGGGTCGAGTCCAGCCCCCAGTAGGTGCCGTCCTGATGCCACGAGATGTACCCCGGATCGCGCGGGTACTTCGGAAAAATGGACACCGTCCACACGAGGAGGTTGGGCCCCAGAACGTCCTCGACGGCATCGAGGATCCTGGGGTGGGTCGCGAGATCGTACGCCCAGCGGAAGTACGACTGCGTGTGGCCCAGCGCCTGGGCCACGGGTCTCCCGCCGAGTCGGGCGGCCACCTCCTCGAAGGCCGCGCGGAAGCGCGCGGTCTCGCCCGGAGACAGGACCGGCACCGGGAAGAGGATCCCGCCCCGGTGGTACTGCTCGACCTGCGCCGCCGTCAGCAGCTTGCTCATGCCATCCTCAGATGAACCGGACGCTGACGGACCCCAGGCGCGTGAAGCGCGCCGTCACCACGTCCCCCGCCTTCGGCCGCAGGAGAGCGGAGATCGACCCGCTCATCACGAGGTCGCCAGCGCGCAGCCCCAGACCGCGCTCCCCGAGGTGGTTCGCGAGCCAGGCGAGCGAGTTCAGGGGATTGCCCAGGACCTCAGCGGCGGTGTTGGTCGCCATGACCCGCCCGCTCATCTCGAAGACGACCCCCTCGAGCGCGAGGTCGAGCCCGACCACCGGCGTCAGGGGCTGGCCCAGCACGATCGCGTTCCCGGCGACGCCGTCCGCGATGAGGTCGCCACCCGTGGGGTTGCCGTCCCAGCGGAGCTCCACCAGCTCGAGCGCGGGGAGCGCGCCCTCCACCGCCAGCAGCGCCGCCACCGGCGTCACGCCCGGCCCCGTCAGGTCCCGCTTCATCACGAAGGCGGTCTCGACCTCCACCGCCAGCTCCGCGAAGCGCGACATGGGCACCGCCTCGCCCGTCGCGTAGACGCCGTCGCCGAGGAGAAAGCCCGATACGGGGTGGTGGATCCCCATGGTTTCCTGGGCGATCCGCCCGGTCAGCCCGGCTTTCCAGCCGATGACCCGCTCCCCCCGGGCGACGAGCGCTTCGCGCAGCTCATCCTGGACGCGGTAGGCTACGTCGAGCCCGATGGACGGTGACGGAAGGGGCGCCTTCCGGTGGGTGCGACGTGTCTCCAGCAGGCGATCGAGCATGGCGAGTCCGGCCTCCTCGGGTTGGGATGAGCGGCTCGGGCGGCGGCCCGCCTCCTGAAGATAGAAGTCCGTCTGCCTTTCCACAAGCCGCCCGAGGTGGGCGATTCAGGCACGAGGCTCTCGAGCGGCCCCTCCTTGGCCTGCGGGGCCTGCCGGGGCCTGCCGGGGCTTGCCGGCCCGCTGACATGGCGGGCGCGGAACGCGCGTCAGGTCGGGCCGGTCTCCCCGCCGGACGTCGCCGCCCAGACCCGGATCGATCGCCGGTAGCCCTCCGGCATCGGCAGCCGCCCGAGCCCGTCGAGCGGCGCCAGGAGACCGCCGCGATGCTCGGCGGTCCAGCGGATCTCGTCGAAGGGGTCGGCGCGACACCCGTAGGTCACGACCAGCACCTCGCTCTCCGGCGCGCCCGCCGGGAGCCGGTACAGCCACACGTCGAGGAGGGGGCCGGGCGTCGCGGTGACGCCCATCTCCTCGCGGATCTCCCGGACGAGACACGTCTCGGGGGTCTCCCCCCGCTCGAGCTTCCCTCCCGGCAGCTCCCACTCGCCCCGCTCGTTCTCGAGGAGCGCGACGCGCCGGCTACCGGCCACTGCCGGATCCCCCGGCACCAGCAGGACGCCCTTGACCGACACGGGAAAGCGCGGAGCGGTCGTCACGGCGCCACCGCGGTCTGCCGGCCCAGGAGCCGGTACATGAGGAACAGGGGCGCGGCGGCGGCCACGATCAGGATCGACGCGAGCGCGGACGCCGTGCCGAAGTGGTTGCTGAAGACCTGGGTGAAGATCGCGACCGACGTCGTCGCCCACGGGCCCGAGTAGAGCAGGATCGACGACGACAGCTCGCCGATCGTCGTGATCCACGCGAGCGTCGCGCCCGACACGATGGCGGGGAACATGAGCGGCACGGTCACCCGCCAGAAGGTGCGGAAGGGCGGGACGCCGAGGCTGATCGACGCGTCCTCGACCCGGACGTCGATCTGCTGGAGCATCGCGGTACAGGCGCGCACCGGATAGGGCAGGTGGCGAATGAAGTAGGAGACGAGGAGGATGACCCAGGTTCCGGTCAAGACGATGGGCGGGCGGTTGTAGACGAGGATCAGGCCGACCCCGACCACCGTGCCCGGAATCGCGTAGGCCAGCATGATGAGGGCGTCGAGCACCGCGTGCGGCCGCGACGGGCGCCGGGCGAGGCAGTAGGCGAGGAGCACGCCGAGGGCGACGTCGAGGGCGACGGCCAGGCCGGTGAGCATGAACGTGTTGGCGATCGCGCGCGGAACGAGGTGGAGCACGGTGGCGTAGCTCTGGAGGCTCAGACCCGGGTACATCACCGGACCCCGCGTCGGCATGAACGAGGACACCAGGATGGTCACGGCGGGGACGAGCGCGAGCGCGATCACCCCGTACACGGCCGCCGACACCATGGCGAGCCGGGCGCGCGGCGGGCGCTGCGGCTCGAGCGGCCGGAGGCACACGATGTGGTACGCCTTCCGGAACGCCCAGTAGCGCTGCCCCATGAGGGCGGCCGTGTTGATCAGGATGAGGAGGCTCCCCAGCGTGCTGGCCATCGTGGGGTTCCCGCCCAGCTCGTTGATGAACTCGCCGTACATGAGGGTCGGGAGCGTGCGCAGGCCCTCGCCGAGGACCATCGGGGTGCCGAAATCGGCCATCGTCGCCATGAACACGAGGAGAGCGCCCGCCGTGAGCGACGGGAGGATCACAGGGAGGATGACGCGAAAGAAGGCCTGGCGCGGGCGGGACCCGAGGCTGAGCGCCGCGTCCTCCATCGACTGGTCCACGGCGGTGAGCGCGCCCGAGACGAGCAGGAAGACCAGCGGGAAGTACTGGACGACGAACGCCAGCAGGATGCCCCGGTAGCCATAGATGGTCGGGACATGCCACCCGAGGGGCTCGAGCCAGCGGGTCACGAGACCGTTGCGCCCGAGGAGGACGACCCAGGAGTAGGCGCCGATGAACGGCGGCGAGAGGAGCGCGAGGTTCGCCGCCGTCCGGACGAGAACCGTCCCCGGGATCGGGTACCGGGACAGCGCGACGGCCAAGGGCGTGCCGACGAGAACGGCGCCGATCGTGGCCGCCGCGCTCAGGCCGAGGCTGTTGAGGACGCTCGACCAGTAGTACCGGTGCGAAACCACGCGCCCGTAGGTCTCGCCGAGCGCGAGCCATCCGCTCTCGCCGAGGACGCTGCCGGCCAGGACCCGGCCCAGCGGCCAGATGAGAAATGCGAGGACGACGGCGAATCCGAGGGCGCTCACGGCCCACCAGGTGTCGCCGTGGCGGCGCGGCGCGTCCGGACGGACGGCCGTCCCGCTCACGGATGCGGCGCCAGGATCCGGACCTTGGCGGGGTCGCACCAGAGACGCACGCTGTCACCCACCCGTCGAAGGGTCTGGAAATCCGGGTCGTGCACCTCGACCGTCAGCGAGACACCGGGCGCGACGTCGACCTGATACCGCGCCACGGCGCCGAGATAGCCGACCTCCGTCACCGTCCCCGCCACCTGGTTCCAGCGGTCCGCGGCGCCCGGGGGCGGCTCCACCCTGAGCGACTCCGGCCGGATCCCGAGCCACACCGGCCCGGCTCCCGGGGCCGGGCCGTCCGCCGCGACCGCCCAGGGCGCACCGAAGTCGGTCTCGACCACCGTGACGCCCCCCGCCCCTGCGGGACTCGTCAGCCGGCCTGCGAGGACGTTCATCCCCCCGAGGAACTCCGCCACGAAGCGGTTCCGGGGCGCGCGGTAGAGCGCCCACGGCGGACCGGTCTGGAGGACCTCCCCGCGGTCCATGACCGCGATCGTGTCGGAGAGGGCGAGCGCCTCTTCCTGGTCATGGGTGACGTAGAGGGTGGTGATGCCGAGGGCCCGCTGGAGCCGGCGGATCACGGTCCGCATCTCGATGCGAAGCCGCGCGTCCAGGTTGGACAGGGGCTCGTCCATCAGGAGGAGGCGCGGCTCGATGACGAGGGCCCGGGCGAGCACGACCCGCTGCTGCTGGCCGCCGGAGAGCGCGGCCGGCATGCGGTCCAGGAGCGGCTCCATCTGGACCATCCGGGCCGCCTCGGCCACCTTCGCCGCCGCCCGCTCGGAGTCCATCCGCCGCGCGCGGAGTCCATAGGCGATGTTCTGCCGGACGGTGAGGTGGGGGAAGATCGCGTAGCTCTGGAACACGACGCCGATGTTCCGCCGGTACGGCGGCACACGGTCGACCGGCACCCCGTCGAACGCCACGGAGCCCGCATCCTGGGCAAGCAACCCGGCCACGATGCGGAGCAGCGTGGTCTTCCCGCACCCGCTCGGGCCGAGCAGGGTGAACAGCTCCCCGGGCGGCAGATCGAGGCTGACGCCGCTCAGCGCCGACGCCTCGCCGAAGCGCTTGACGATCCCGTCGATGCGGACCCGTGTCATCGGCGCCCGGCGATGGCTAGTCCGCGCACAGAACGGAGCTCGGGCTAGCGGCCGCTCACTGGGTCTTGATCAGCGTGTCCTGGAACCGCTTGAGGATCTCGGCGCGATTGTCGGCGGCCCACTGGAGGTCGTAGGCGATCGGCTTGATCTTGTCGAGCGTCGGCAGGCCCGCCGGCGTCGCGACGTCGCGGCGCACGGACCGGCGGCCGAACTTGTCGACGACGAGCGCCTGCCCCTCCTTCGAGACCGTGAAGTCGAGGAAGAGGCGCGCGGCGTTCGGATGGGGCGCATTGGCGATGAGCGCGCTGCCATCGGGGATGATCGCCGTGCCCTCGGCCGGATACACGATCCCGATGGGGGCCCCGCCCTTGAGGTAGTCGAACGCCGCCTGCTCGAAGGTCAGGCCAATCGGGATCTCCGCGTTCGCCACCATCTGGTACGTCATGCTCGACTTCGGCAGCACCTTGGACTGGCGCAGGACGTCTTCCACGTACTTCCAGCCCGTGTCGTTCTTGCCGAAGACCGTCAGCCAGGTCACGAGCAGCGTGTAGGACGAGCCGGACTTGCTCGCGTCCGCGTAGGCGACCCTCCCCTTCCACCGGGCGTCCAGCACGTCCTTCCAGGCCTTGGGCGCCTCGCCGTCCGGCACGAGCTTCTTGTTGTACATGATGATGTAGGGCATGACGGTGAACGGCGTCCAGACGTGGTCTGCCGGCGCCTGGCCCGGGAAGAACGCCGCGGCCTCCCGGCTCTCGTAGGGCGCGAGAAGGCTCTTCTTGGCGCCGAGGCTCTCGGGACCCACGCTCCACAGCACGTCACCGAGCGGGCGGCTCGCCTCCGCCTCGACCCGCTTGATGACCTCCCCGGTGCCGGCAACCACCGTCGAGACCTTGACCGCCGGGTACTTCTGCTGGAACGCCGCGACCATGGCGTTGACCATGTCGGCGTCGGCCGCCGAGTAGACGACGACCTCGCCCTCGGGCTTCCCCTGGCCGGCGGCTGGCCCCGCCAGGAGGCCGAGCCACGCCAGCGCGCCGCCCAGCGCTATCCCGCACACCTTGCGCATCGTCCCGTTCATTCTCGGCTCCTCCGCGGCTCGCAGCCGCCGTTTCCAGGTCCGTCCCCCGGTTCGTCTCTCCCGGCTACCCCACGATGCTGTGGCATGATGCTGTGGCATGAAGAAAGCACGGCTCCCGGCATCCGGGCAAGACCCGCTCCGCGCTCCGTGCGGGCGATGGCCGCCTTCCGCATTCAGACGGTGCGGACGATCTTCGAGAGACCGGGAGGCCGATCCGGGTCGAGCCCCCGGGCCACGGCGTCCTGAAGGGTGAGCCACTGGCCGACGACGGCCATCGGGATCGCGGCCAGACTCTCGGTCGCCGCCTGGAGCGGGACCGTGACGTCCGCCGACTGGCGCAGCTCGGGGGCGTCGCTCATCACGAAGGTCCGCGCCCCGCGCGCGCGGAGGGCCGCCGCGCAATCGACCAGGCTCGGAAGAGTCGGGCCAGCCGCACCGGCCAGGATGGCGGCCGTGCCCGGGTGCACCGCCGCGATGTGGCCGTGCAGCAGGTCGGCCGCGGAAAACCCCTGAGCGTTCCGGACGCCGACCTCTCGGAGCTTGAGGGCGATCTCGAGCGCGATCGGGAAGCTGTATCCGCGCCCCACCACCACGACCGGGCCCGCCGCATCTCCGAGCGAGAGCCCGGCGAACACACGCTCGGCCGCATCGAGGGCATGCGCGACCTGTTCGCCCACACCACGCGCGGGCCCCGGGTCCGCGCCCGCGACGGCGCCGACGAGGAGCCAGAGCGCGAGCAACTCGGCCGTGAACGTCTTGGTGGCCGCGATGCTGCGCTCGAGCCCCACTCCCAGGGGCAGCACGAGGTCGGCGACCCTGGCGAGCGGGGAGGTCTCGTCGTTGGTCACCGCGAGCGCGAGGGCTCCCCCGCGCCGGGCCCCGTCGATGGCCGAGACGATGTCGGGCGATTGCCCCGACTGGGAGATGCCGATGGCGAGCGCGTCCCGGACGTCCGGGCTCCGCTCGTAGACCGAGTAGACTGACGGCGCGGCCAGGGAAGCGACGAGGCCAGCCTGGGTCTCGAGGAGGTACTTCCCGTAGATCGCAGCGTGGTCGGACGAGCCCCGCGCGGCCAGCACGGCAAACCGGGGTCGCCGCCGCGCGATCGCCCGGCCGAGCTCGGCCACCAGCGGCGCCGCGTCCTCCGCGAGCCGGGTGAGCATGGCGGGCTGGCTCCGGATCTCGGACTCCATCCAGGATGGCGTCATGGGGGTGGCGCCAGTGTATCCCAGCGGTCGGCACCGGCGCGGCGCCGCGCCGGCGTCCGGGCGTGACCCGGCGCTTGGCGGGGCGGTGCCCCCCCACTGCCCCGATGGGGCGCATGTGACCCAGCCGCCTGCAGCAACGGCGGCTGCATCTCCGCACAGATCGGCGTTCGCGGCGCGGTTCCTGGCTGGCACCGCCAGTGCAGTGATCAGACCCGCGGTTGATCGGCACGGGCCGGGGCGATCGTCGCCCTGGCGGAAAGGATAGCCATGATGCCCCTCCTGACGTCCCTCCTGTGCGCCGTCGCACTATTCCTCCCTGCCCTCGCGCCCGTGGCCGGCGCGCAGATGCCCCACATGGGAGGAAAGGCCCACATGGCCCAGACCCGGCCGGCGGCACCCGCGCGGCCGGCCCCGGCAGCGCCGGCGGCGCCGAAGGTCTCCAAGCAGAGTCCGGCGGCGGACTACACGCCTAACCAGCGGTACCGCCTGCGCACCGAGCTGGCCGAGGGCAAGATGGCGTTCGTCGGCGTCGGCGGCGACATCGAAGGGATCGTCAACCCGACGCTTCGCGTGGCCGAAGGCGACGTCGTCCAGGTCGGCATCATCAACGGCGACGGGGTGGAGCACGACCTCGTGTTCCCGGAGTTCAAGGCCGCCACCGATCGCGTCAACCGCAAGGGCGCGAGCAGCGTCACCGTGTTCCGCGCCGATCAGGCAGGCGAGTTCGCATACTTCTGCTCGCTGCCGGGGCATCGGCAGGCGGGCATGGAGGGCAAGATCGTGGTGGGCGGCGGCAAGCCTGCGGTAGCGGCACTGCCCCCGTCGGTCAGCATCGCCCGGAACCCGGCAGACCTCCCGGGCCCGCTGCCGGCAGGGGCGCCCCAGACGGTGGCGATCGAGCTGGAAGCAGTGGAGCTGATCGGGAGGCTCGCGAACGAGACGACCTACAACTACTGGACCTTCAACGGCAAGGTCCCGGGACCGTTCCTTCGCGTACGCGTGGGCGACACGGTACAGCTCACCTTCAAGAACCGCGAGACTAGCCGGATGATCCACTCCATCGACCTTCACGCGGTGACGGGGCCCGGGGGCGGCGCCGTGATGACCCAGACTCCGCCCGGCGAGACGAAGGCATTCAGCTTCAAGACGCTCAATCCGGGGCTCTATGTCTATCACTGCGCGACGCCGATGGTGGCCAACCACATCACCAGCGGAATGTACGGACTCATCCTGGTGGAGCCGGCCGGCGGCCTGCCGAAGGTCGATCGCGAGTTCTACGTCATGCAGGGCGAGCTCTACACCGACCGCGCCTTCGGGCAGCGAGGTCACGACGAGTTCAGCGTCGAGAAGCTCCTCGCCGAGCGCGCCGAGTACTTCGTCTTCAACGGCGCGGTGGGCGCCCTCACGGCCGAGCACCCGATGAAGGCCAAGGTCGGCGAGACGGTCCGGATCTACTTCGGCGTGGGCGGACCGAACGCCACGTCCTCGTTCCACGTCATCGGCGAGATCTTCGACCACGTGTACGATCAGGCGGCCATCGGCTCGCCCGGGGCGACCAACGTGCAGACGACGACCGTCCCCGCGGGCGGGGCCACGATCGTCGAGTTCAAGCTCGAGGTACCGGGCCGTTACATCCTGGTGGACCACGCCCTATCGCGGCTCGAGCGCGGCCTGGCCGGATTCCTGATCGTCGAGGGCGCGGACAACCCGGAGGTCTTCCGCGGCGAGGGCGCCCCGAGCACGGTGGGGCACTAGCCTCACGAGCACGGCGGCGACCCCGAGGTCGCCGCCGTGCGATCGTCAGACCCCGGCTCAGCCACCAGCGGCGCGGGATCCTCGGCGATCCGGGTAAGTCCGAGGGGGCGGGCTCCGGACCCCGGACTTCATCCAGAACGGCACCGGGCGATGCCGTCAGGCGAGCGCGCGCCCGACCCCCATCATGCTGTGCCTTCGCAGAGCCGATTCGATTCGCAGGGCCGCGGCGAGCGGGACGCGCCGACTGGTCTCGCCGCGCATGCTGGTCGCGATCCTAGAGAGCCGCGACGAACGCATCGAGCTGACCCGCGTCGGCTGCCAGGTCGAGAAAGGTCCAGCGGCTTCGGATCTCCCGAGCGCGTAGCACTGCGTCGCGAAAGAACGCGCGCGACCAGCCGAGGGCCTCGGGCGTCACCGGCGCACCCGCACGCTCGAGGGTCGCCCGCAACCCTGCAGCGGACCGCTTGACAGTCCGGATCCGGCCGCGGATCTGCTCCCACTCATCCGCCAGGCGCTCCGTGAGCACCTTGGCGGCAGCGGCGTCGAGCCCCTTCCGCGCCAGCTCGCGCCAGCACGCAGGGCCCAGCGTCGGGCCGAAGTGGCGGACCAAGGCGGATTCGTCTCCCCGCGTCGGGCCGATCTGCGGCGGGGGTCCTCCGAGGATCTGCTCCTGGAGCCGGGCCATCGCGAGGGTGGCCACTCCGACCTGCTCCCCGTGGAACGAAGGCGGCCAATCGGGTGAGCCGAGCATGTCGGCATAGTGGCTGATCAGGTGCTCGCCTTGGCTCGCCGGATAGCTCCCCCCACAGATCGCCATGCCGAAGCCCGAAAGGACGAGCGTACGCGCCAGCCGAGCTACGGCGGCGCGGTCGCCCCGTACCAGTGCCTCAGGCTCCGCCAGGAGCCCGGGCTCGTCCGGGGCCAGGAGCGCGAACGGAGCCTCGCGGTACGGCTCTCCGCGCAAGAGGTGGGCGAGCAGCCAGTCGGCCTGCGCCGTCGAACGGCAGAGGCTGTCGCCAAGCCCCGCGCGGATCAGACGGACCGGCGCCGCCGCGAGAACCCCGAGGTCGAGGAACACACCGGCCGGCGCCACCGCCGGCACGGACTTCTTGAGCCCGTTGATCGTGATCGCCGCGCTCGGGGAAGTGTATCCGTTCATGGAAGGAGCCGTGCCGAACGCGGCGCACGGCTTGCCGGCCCGCGCCGCCGCGTACTTGGTGAGGTCAGTGATCGTCCCCGAGCCTACCGCGACCAAGGCATCCACGTGCGCGGTCTCGCGCCCGACCAACTCTGCGGTCATTTCGTCCGCGTGTGGGACGCCGGGCAGGACCAGGCTCGTGATCGGGCCAATCGCGCCGAGGGCTCGCTCCACGCGACGGGCCAGCACTTCGTGGGTCACCGAGTCGCTCACGACGGCGAAGGACCGCCCGAGCTCGAGACGGCGTACGAGCTCCGCCTCATCCCCCGCCAGGCTGTCCGCGACGACAACCGCACGCGTCGGAACGTGCAGGGCGCCGCCACCGTCCGGATCCGGGTAGCGGCCCTCGAGGAGACGCTGGATCGTCACGTCGCTCAAGACGAACCTCCGGCGACAACCCGCCCGAGCAGCCGTGGCCGCCTCCGCGGGTCACGCGTTGCACATGCCCAGCCCTCCGCTTCGAGATTCGGAAGGCCGAGGGCGACGGCGACGACGATCGAGATGGTCGGACCTACGCGCAGGCGGAAAGGATGTCCATGAGCTGGGACCGGAGCAGGCCCTTCCGCGGGGAGAAGGAGCCGTCGAAAGCCGCCGAGCCGATGGTGAAGGCGTCGGCGCCAGCCTTGCCCAGCGCCCGGATGCGCGCCGGGCTGTTCACGCTCCCCGCCGCGATCACGAGCCCGGGCGTCGCTGCCCGGGCCGCTCGGACCAGGTCGAGCGGGTCCGCCTCGGTGGCGCGGTATGCGAGGAGGTCAACGCCTGCGCAGCCCAGCGCGGCGAACCGTCGGCAGTCGGCCGCGACTGTCTCTGGCGTCCCCCCGAGCCGTGTGGGGTGCCCCTCGGGCCGGCCCGGAAAGGGATAGTAGGCCGTCCGGCTGCCGGCAAGGATATCGAGGATCGGCACGGCGTCGGTACCGCCGAGCAACCGGTCCACGCCGATCTCGACCGCGATCCGCGCCGAGCGGAGGCACGCCTCGGGCGTGGTGCTGACCACCTCAAGGTAGCTCACCGCGCCCGCCCGCCCGATCGCTTGGGTCAGCGCGCCCAGGGTCCGGTAATCCACGCCGACGTCCTTGAAGCCCACGTGTGTCAACCCGACGTCCCGGACCGCGTCGAGTACCGCGAGCCCGTCCTCGACCGTCTGGTCATCCCGCGTCAGCATGAAGATGAAGTCCACCCCGAACCCCTCCTCGTGCGCGCCGCGCAGGTCTTTCGGGCGCCGCCCTCCGATGTTACTCTACCGTGGGCCGTGTCCGTTACGGACTCCGAGTCCTCACAGGGAGGGACATCATGCACCTCGCGCTGCGCCTCCTGGCCTCTCTCGCTCTCGCGGCCTCCGTGGCCTGGCCGGTCGCGGCCCGGGCCGGGACGATCACCGCGTACACCGCGCTCGAGGAGGACGACGTCAAGGTGTACCTCGAGGCGTTCGGGCGCGAGGTGCCCGACGTGAAGGTCAACGTGCTCCGCCTGTCCACAGGCGACCTCATCGCTCGGATCCTCGCCGAGAAGGCGAACCCCCGCCACGACGTCATCTGGGGCGTGGCCGTCACCAACGTCGTCGACCCGCGTGTCCTCGAGATGGCCGAGCCGTACAAGCCCAAGGGGATCGACGAGGTCAAGACCCTCTTCAAGGATCCCCAGCACCGCTGGTTCGCGACGACCGGCTACTACGCGGGCTTCTGCGTGAACACCGAGGTGCTCAAGCAGAAAAACCTGCCGATGCCGACCTCCTGGCAGGATCTCTTGAAGCCCGTCTACAAGGGTGAGCTCGTCATGCCGAACGCGGCCAGCTCCGGGACCGGCTACCTGCAGATCGCGAGCATCCTCCAGATGAAGGGCGAGGAGCAGGGCTGGAAGTTCCTGAAGGATCTCGACGCCAACATGGCACAGTACATCAAGTCCGGGTCGCGCCCGTGCCGCATGGCCGCCGGGGGAGAGTACGCGATCGGGCTCTCCTTCGCCTTCAGCGCGGTCAAGCAGATCCAGCAGGGGTTCCCGATCAAGCTCGTCGTTCCCAGCGAGGGCGCCGGCTACGAGATCGAAGTCTCGAGTCTCATGAAGACGTCGGCCAACAAGGCGGATTCGAAGAAGTTTCTGGACTGGCTCCTGACGCCGACAGCGGCCCGGCTCTACGGGGAGCGTGCCGAGCTCTCGACCGTGCCCGGATCCAAGCCACCCGAGGCCGTGCTCGCGACCGGGCTCCCCGCCGATCCCTCGACGGTGCTCTTCAAGATGGACTTCGACTGGTCGGCAAAGAACCGAGAGCGCGTCCTGTCGCGCTGGAAGAAGGACATCGAGCGCTGACGGCCGGCGGGCCGCGGGTCCGCCTCTCGATGGCCGGCGCGCCCCAGGCCACTCGGCCCCGGGGCGCGCCGGTGTCCGCCCGTGTCTGACCGCTTCCTGAGCCTCCGCCACATCACCAAGCGCTTCGGCGCCGTCACGGCCGTCCGGGACGTGAGCCTCGACGTAGCCGAGGGCGAGTTCGTGTGCTTCCTCGGCCCGTCCGGCTGCGGCAAGACGACGCTCCTGCGAATCGTCGCCGGCCTCGAGACTCCGGACGCCGGGCAGGCGCTGCGCCGGGGCGCGGATCTCCTCGGCGTGCCCGCCCGGCGGCGCAACTTCGGGATGGTGTTCCAGTCCTACTCACTCTTCCCCAATATGACGGCGGCCCAGAACGTGGCCTACGGTCTCGAGTGCCAGCGGCGATCACGGGCCGACATCGACCTTCGGGTCCGAAAGATGCTGGCACTGGTCCACCTCGAGGACGAGGCCGGCCGCTACCCGCACCAGCTCTCGGGCGGACAGCAGCAGAGGGTCGCCCTGGCCCGGGCCCTCGCGCCCGAGCCCTCGATGCTGCTCCTCGACGAGCCGCTGTCGGCGCTCGACGCCAAGGTACGGGAGAGCCTCCGCGGCGAGGTGCGGGATCTCCAGCGGACGCTCCGCATCACCACGGTCATGGTCACCCACGATCAGGACGAGGCCATGGAGATGGCGGACCGGATCGTCGTCATGCACGGGGGCGCGATCGAGCAGGCGGGCAGCGCCGAGGCGCTCTACCAGCATCCGGCCACCCGGTTCGTCGCGGAGTTCATCGGGCGGATGAACGTCCTCCAGCTAGACGACGGCGCGGAGTCCACGTCCAGCCTTGCGGGCGCGCCGATCCGCCTGCCATCAGGCGAGCCCGGCGGTGCGCGGCTGGTCGGCCTCAGGCCGGAGGACGTCGAGGTCGTGGGGGCCGGTGGGCCGACCGATAACCGGGTGACCGGCGTCGTCGAGAAGGCAGTGTACCTGGGAAGCGTGACCCACGTCACTCTGACCGTCGGGGCGCAGCGCCTTCTGCTGGAAGTGCGAGGGCCCCGCCGGGCTCTCGCCCGGGGCGCGCCGCTCACCGTGCGCCTCCCCCCCGAGGCCCTGAAACCGCTCTCGGAAAGCTAGCATGGCGCCCGGCCCGGCGATCAGGGTCCGCGCTCGGTGGCTCGACACCGACAAACTGACGGCGGCGGTCCTGCTGGCGGGGGTGGGCGTCCCCCTGGTCGTGTTCGTCCTCTACCCGCTGGCCAGCATCCTCGGGAAGAGCTTCGAGACGCCCGCCGGCCTGGGCCTCGGCAACTACGTTCGCTACTTCAGTGAGCCCAAGCTCACCCAGGTGATCGGCCACAGCCTCGCGGTCTCGCTCGTGGCCACGATCCTGACGATCGTGCTCGCATATGGCTTCGCGTACGCGCTTCACCGGGCCCGCCTCCCGGGCGCCGGCGTCTTCCGGTTCATCGCGCTACTGCCCCTGTTCGCCCCATCCCTGGTCCAGGCGATGGGCCTCGTCTTCCTCCTGGGACGCAACGGGCTTGTCAACCGAACCTTCGGTCTCGGGATCAACGTCTACGGGTTCTGGGGCATCGTGATCGCCAACGTCTTCTATGCCTTCCCGCACGCGCTCCTGATCCTGTCCGCCGCCCTCGCGGTCGCGGACGCGCGGCACTATGAGTCGGCCCGCATGCTGGGGGCCTCGGACTGGCGCATCTTCCGGACCGTGACGCTCCCTGCCACGCGCTACGGGCTCGCGTCCGCCGTGTTCGTCGTCTTCACGATCGTCATCACCGACTTCGGCAACCCGATGGTGATCGGCGGCGACTACACCGTCCTGGCCACCGAGATCTACAACCAGGTGTCCGGGCAGGCCAACTTCCAGATGGGCACGGTGGTCGGGATGATCCTTCTCCTCCCCGCGGCCGTCGCCGTCATCGTGGAGAAGGCGATCGCGCGCCGCCAGCACGCGGCCCTGGCCGCTCAGTCCGTGCCCTTGGTCGTGCGCCCCAGCCGGCGGCGGGACACGGCTTGGCTGATCTACGTGGCGCTCGTCTCGCTCGCGATCCTCACGATCGTCGTCACCGTGATCGCCGCAAGCTTCGTTCGCCTGTGGCCATATCGGATGACCCCGACCTTTCACCACTACCGGTTTGATGTGCAGAACGGGATCACCCCGCTCTGGACGAGCATCGAGGCGGCGCTGCTGGCCGCCGCCATCGGCGTTGTGGTTGTGGTCGCAGCCGCCTGGGCGCTCCACCGCTTCCAAGGGCTCGCGACGCGCTTCCTCTACTTCCTGTCGATCCTGCCCGCGGCGGTGCCCGGCATGGTCCTCGGTCTCGGCTACATTCTGGCCTTCAACAATCCCGCCAACCCCGTCTATCTCATCTACGACACGGTGCTGATCCTGGCGATCTGCAACGTGTACCACTACCACGCCCAGGGTTTCCTGGTCGCGACGACGGCCGTCAAGCAGGTCAGCCGGACGTTCGACGAAGCCTCGGCGACGCTCGGTGCCGGCTACCTGCGGACCTTCGCCCGCGTCACGCTGCCGATCATCTGGCCGGCCATCGTCAGCGTCGGCGTCTTCTTCTTCATGCGGAGCATGGTGACCCTCTCGGCTCTGATCTTCCTCTACACGCCGGCGACCCAGGTCGCCGCGGTCTCGGTGCTCCTCCTGGACGAGGCCGGTCAGCTGAGTCAGGCGGCCGCCTTCTCCACGTGCATCATGGCCGTCGTGATGATGAGCCTCCTCGTGTTCCAGGGTCTCCTCCGGCTGGCGGGAGGACGGAACGTCTCCCTGGTCCGGTGACGAACCGCCCAACTTCGGTTAGAATTCTCGGGCAGCCTCGGACAATGCCTCGGGCACACGGGGATTCCACGGGTGCCAGCCGCCCGGAGCTTGTCGCGGCCCAACCGTCATCCACACGGGAAGAGTAGGAGATTCCAATGAGCCAAGCGTCGCCAGCGTCGGTCGGCGGATCCACGGTGCCGTCGGAGCGGCAGCGACTCGAAGACGTCGGGTACATGACGTGCATGACGCTGGTGCTGCTCGGTAACTACGCGCAGACGGGGCACTTCGGCGGCCCGCTCGCCTACACGCCGTTCAACGTGGCCACGCATCTGGCGGGACCGGCCTCGGGCGGGCTGCG
>JBGQGN010000019.1:0-16400 GCA_041497395.1 Methylomirabilia bacterium | reverse complement strand
CTGGCGGTAGCGCCGGGGAGCGCGGAAGAATGCCGCGAAGGCGCCGATGTCACCGAGGACCTCCGGCCGGTAGGTCGCGCGCGCCCACGGAGCGAGGCGCCGGACGGCCTCCTCGCCGGCATCGATGTCGACCCCGGCGGCCCGGTAGCTGAGGCCACCCCGGACGGGGCGGCGATCGGAACGGCGGGCGCGGCTCAGTCGAGCACGCCCCACGGGTGGGGTAGCCGCGGCATCCCGTTCACGAGCTTCACTCGACGTCGAAGAGGGCAAGCTGCGCGGTGTCCTCCTTCGGGAACCCGACCTCGTAGGCGCCGCTGAAGCAGGCGTGGCAGAAGCGGCCGCCGTCGCCACCCACCGCTTTCAGCATGCCGTCGAGCGAGAGATACCCCAGGGAGTCGGCGTCGATGTACCGGCGGATCTCCTCCACGCGGTGGCTCGAGCCGATCAGCTCCTTGCGGGTCGGCGTGTCGATGCCGTAGTAGCAGGGCCACTGGATCGGCGGCGACGAGATCCGCATGTGCACCTCGCGCGCGCCGACCGCCCGGATCATCTTCACGATCTTCCGGCTGGTCGTCCCGCGGACGATCGAGTCGTCGACGACCACGACGCGCCGCCCCTCGATCGTCTCCCGCATCGGGTTCAGCTTCACCCGGACCCCGAAGTGCCGGATGCCCTCGCGGGGCTCGATGAACGTCCGGCCGACGTAGTGGTTCCGGATGAGCCCCAGCTCGAACGGGATTCCGGATTGCTCGGCGAAACCGAGCGCGGCCCCGACGCCGGAGTCGGGCACGGGGATGACGATGTCCGCCTCCACCGGGTGCTCCTCGGCCAGCCGATGGCCCAGCGACTTCCGCGTCTGGTACACGTTCTGGCCCCAGAGCGTCGTGTCCGGGCGGGCGAAGTAGACGTACTCGAACACGCACTGGAGCTGCTTCTTCGCCGGGAACGGCTTCACCGAGCGCAGGCCATTCTGGTCGATGAGCACGATCTCCCCGGGCTCCACGTCGCGCACGTACTCGGCCTCGAGCAGGTCGAGCGCGCACGTCTCCGACGCCAGCAGCCACGTCTTGCCCAGCCGACCCAAGACCAGCGGGCGGAACCCGTGCGGGTCCCGGCATCCGATGAGCGTATCGGGCGTGAGCATGACGAGCGAGTACGCCCCGCTCAGCTGGGCGAGGGCCTGGCTCAGCGTCCGCTCGAGGCTCTGGCGGTCCGCCCGGGCGATGAGATGGAGAATGACCTCCGAGTCCGACGTGGACTGGAAGATCGCTCCCAGGGCCTCCAGCTCCTTGCGGAGCGCCTCGGCGTTGACCAGGTTTCCGTTGTGGCCGAGCGCGATCGAGCCCCGGGAGAACGACGCGCTGATCGGCTGGGCGTTGCGGAGCGTCGACGAGCCGGCCGTCGAGTAGCGGACGTGGCCGATCGCCGCGCGGCCCGGCAGGCGGCGGAGGCGCTCGGGACTGAACACGTCGGCTACCCACCCCATGGCTTTCTCGACGTGCAGCGTCGGGCCGTCGGTGGCCGCGATCCCGGCGGACTCCTGGCCCCGGTGCTGGAGCGCATAGAGACCCAGGTAGGCGAGGTTGGCGGCCTCCGGGTGGTCGAAGACCCCGAAGAGACCGCACTCGTCGTGGAACTTGTCGTCGTCGAGCCAGACGGTTTTCATGCGACCCCCTCAGCCTCCCGTCCCGACAGCGCCTCGACCGGCTGCTCGAGCGCCCGCGACAGCCCGTTCTCGAACGCGTCCGCGAGGGCCTCGGTGGACAGCGACACGCGCGCCGCGACTCCGACCCGCACCTCGAGCCGACCCCCGCCCACGCGGCCAATGACCTGAACGGGCACGGCCCACTCCCGCACAATCCGCGTCAGGCGCTCCACGTCTCCCGGCGCCACCGTGACGAGGATGCGGGACGGCGCCTCGCCGAAGAGCAGCTCGTCCACGCGGCCCCCCCCGGGAAGGACCGCCGCCGCCCCGAGGGCCCGCGGACCGGTGACGCAGCACTCCGCGAGCGCCACGGCGAGCCCGCCCTCGGCACAGTCGTGGGCGGACCGGACGAACCCGGCCTCGATGGCCGCGAGACACGCGGCCTGCACCGCGCGCTCCCGGTCGAGGTCGAGGGGAGCCGGTACGCCGCCGAGACGCCCGTGGACGGTCTGGAGGTACTCGCTGCCGCCGAGCTGCCCGCCCGGGTCGCCCAGGAGAACGACGACGTCCCCCTCCTCCTTGAACCACTGCGTCGTCCGCCGCTCCGCGTCCTCGAGGAGCCCGACGACGCCGATGACGGGGGTCGGCAGGATCGCCCGACCCAGCGTCTCGTTGTAGAAGGACACGTTCCCCCCGGTGACCGGGATGCCGAGCGCCTCGCAGGCGGCGGCGATGCCGTCGACCGTCTTCGCGAACTGCCACATGATCTCCGGGCGCTCGGGAGAGGCGAAGTTCAGGCAGTTCGTCACCGCCAGCGGCCGCCCGCCGGCGCACACGACGTTGCGCGCAGCCTCCGCAACCGCCATCGCGCCGCCCAGGAAGGGATCGAGCTGCCCGTAGCGGCCGTTGCCGTCGGTGGCGACCGCGACGGCGCGGGGCGTTCCCTTGATCCGGAGGACGGCCGCGTCGGAGCCCGGGAGCACAAGGGTGTTGATGCCGACCTGGTGATCGTACTGCCGCCAGATGCTCCGCTTCGACGCGATCGTCGGCGCCGCCAGGAGCCGGAGGAGCAGGGCGCCCGGGTCCTCCGGCTCCGGCAGCGCCGCGAGGTCGAGCGCGCGCGCCCGGTCGAGCCAGTCGGGGCGCGCCTGCGGCCGGTCGTAGACGGGCGCCTCGTCCGTCAGGGCCCGGACCGGCACCTCGGCCACCACCTCGCCCCGCATGCGAGCGCGGAGCACGCCGTCGGCCGTGACGCGCCCGATGGGGACCGCGTCCAGCTCCCACTTCTGGAAGACCCGCTGGACCTCGGCCTCGCGGCCGCGCTCGACGACGAGCAGCATCCGCTCCTGGGACTCCGACAGGAGGATCTCGTAAGGCGTCATCCCCGGCTCGCGCTGGGGCACGCGGTCGAGCTCCACGTCGGCACCGGTCCCCGCCCGCGCGGGCATCTCGGAGATCGAGCAGGCCAGTCCGGCCGCGCCCATGTCCTGGATCCCCACCACCGCGCCGGTCCGGAACGCCTCGAGGCACGCCTCGAGGAGGAGCTTCTCGGTGAACGGGTCGCCCACCTGGACGGTGGGTCGCCGCTCGGCCGAGGTCTCGTCGAAAGCCTCCGACGCCATGGTCGCCCCGTGGATGCCGTCGCGGCCCGTCTTGGCGCCGACGTAGAGGAAGGTGTTCCCCACCCCGTCAGCCCGCGCCCGATAGATCCCGTCCGTCCGTACTAGGCCCAGGCACAGGACGTTCACGAGCGGGTTCCGCGCGTACTCCGGCGCGAAGGCCACCTCGCCCCCGACGGTCGGGCACCCGAAGCAGTTGCCGTAGTGGGAGATTCCGGCGACGACCCCGCCGAGAAGGAACCGCGTGCCCGGCTCGTCGACCGGTCCGAAGCGGAGCGAGTCGAGGAGCGCGATGGGGCGGGCTCCCATCGTGAAGATGTCGCGGAGGATGCCGCCCACCCCCGTCGCCGCGCCCTGGAACGGCTCGATGAACGACGGATGGTTGTGGCTCTCGATCTTGAAGGCGAGGCCGAACCCGCCCCCGACGTCCACGATGCCGGCGTTCTCGCCCGGGCCCTGGAGCACCTGCGGACCCTTCGTCGGAAGGCGCCGGAGGTGGACACGCGAGGACTTGTACGAGCAGTGCTCGGACCAGAGGGCGGAAAAGAGGCCGAGCTCCGAGTAGGTGGGGTCTCGCCCGATCAGGCGGACGACGCGGTCGTACTCCTCACGCGTGAGCCCGTGCGAGACGGCCAGGTCCGGGGTAACCTTCGGCTCGGATCCGCTCACGGGCATCCGCGCCTCTCCCCCGCCCTAGCGGCCGAGCACGGATCCGTTCTCGACGAGGCTTCCCAGCAGCGAGTGGAAGAGGAGCAACCCGTCGGTGCTGCCCACCGTGGTCTCGGCCGCGCGCTCGGGATGCGGCATGAGCCCGACGACCGTGCCCTCTTCGTTCGAGACGCCGGCGATGTTCCAGATCGAGCCGTTCGGATTCGCGCCAGCGGTGATCTCACCCGCCTCCGTCGCGTATCGGAAGACGATCTGGTCGCGCTCCCGGAGCTGGCGGAGGAGGGCCGGCTCGGCGTGGTAGCGGCCCTCGCCGTGGGCGATCGGCATCTTGAGGACCTGGCCGCGCCGGAGCCCGCGGGTGAAGGGGCTCTCGGTCTGCTCCACGGCGACGTGGGTCCACTGGCAGCGGAACTGGAGGCACTCGTTCCGCAGGAGGGTTCCGGGAAGGAGGCCGGCCTCGCAGAGGATCTGGAAGCCGTTGCAGCTTCCGAGCACCAGCCCGCCCCGGGCCACAAAGCCCGGCAGCGCCTCGACGATCGGCGAGCGGCCTGCCACGGCGCCCGCCCGCAGGTAGTCGCCGTAGGAGAAGCCGCCCGGGAGGACCAAGCAATCAAAGCGGTCGACATCAGTGTCCCGGTGCCACACGTACTCGACCGGCTGGTGGAGCACCTGTGAGATGACGTGGTGGAAGTCCATGTCACTCCACGTGCCCGGGAAGATCACGACGCCGAATCGCATGAAGCCTCCTCTTCCGGTGAAGCCGCGATCACACCTCCCTGCGAACCGCTCGAACGGATTCTACTACGCGGCCCACACCCGCACAAGCCGACGGAGGTCAACTCGCGCGCCGGCCGTCGTCGCCCTCCACCACCTCGCAGGTGTAGTCCTCGATCACGGGATTGGCGAGGAGCTTCCGGCACATCTCGTCCAGTCGCTGCCGGGCCCGCCCCGCGTCGGTCTCGTCGAGCGTGAGGTCGAGCACCTTCCCGACCCGCATGTCACGCACCTCGGGGAAGCCGAGCCCCTCGAGCGCCCGCCGGATGGTCGTTCCCTGGGGATCCAGGATCCCCGGCCGCAGCCGCACTACGATCCGCGCTTTCATGCCTCTGCCGATCCTCCCTGGACGAGCCCGGCGCGACGGAACACCGCGTCGACGTGACGCAGGTACCAGCCGGGATCGAAGCAGGCCTTCAGGGTTTCCGAGCCGAGGTGACGGCTCACCTCGGGGTCGGACTCGAGGCACTCGAGGAAGGCCCGGCGCTCCTCCCACGCACGCATCGCGTTCCGCTGAACCACCTCGTATGCGGCCTGGCGCGCCAGGCCGGCCTCGGTGAGGGCCAGGAGCACGCGCTGGGAGTACACCAGGCCGTACGAACGGTCGAGGTTCTCGCGCATCCGCTCGGGATAGACCCGGAGCCCGTCCAGGATCCGGACGGTCTGCCCGAGCAGGTAGTCGAGCAGGATGGTCGTGTCGGGCAGCACGATGCGCTCGACGGAGGAGTGGCTGATGTCCCGCTCGTGCCAGAGCGCGATGTCCTCGAGCGCGGCGCCGGCGTGGGCGCGGAGCACGCGGACCAGCCCCGTCACCTGCTCGCATAGCCACGGATTCCGCTTGTGGGGCATCGCGGACGAGCCCTTCTGGCCCTCGGCGAACGGCTCCTCCGCTTCCAGAATCTCCGTCCGCTGGAGGCTCCGAATCTCGGTGGCGATCCGCTCGAGGCCCCCGCCCACGATGGCGCACACGGAGACGAGCTCGGCGTGCCGGTCGCGCTGCACGACCTGGGTGGACACCGGCTCGGGCTCGAGCCCGAGAGCGTGGCACACCTCCCGCTCGACATCGGGCGGGACGTGCGCGAAGGTGCCGACGGCGCCGGAGATCTTCCCCACCCGGATGGCTTCCCGGGCCCGGGCCAGACGCTCCCGGTTCCGCCCGGCCTCCATGTACCAGCCGGCGGCCTTGAGACCAAACGTGGTCGGCTCCGCGTGGACGCCGTGAGTCCGGCCGACCGTCAGCGTGTCCCGGTGGCGGAGGGCGAGCCGACGGAGGCTGTCGCGGAGACGGTCCACACCGGCGATCAGCCGGTCGGCCGCCTCGACCAGCGCGAGCGCCAGCGCCGTGTCCACCACATCCGAGGAGGTCAGTCCCACGTGGACGAACCGCGAGTCCGCGCCGATCGAGCCCTCGAGGTCCGTGAGGAAGGCGATGACGTCGTGGCGGACCCGGGCCTCGATCTCCGCGATGCGGACGGCGTCGACCCGCGCCCGCTGGCGGATCCGGTCGAGCGCGTCGGCGGGAACGACGCCCCGGCGCGCCCAGGCCTCGCACACCGCCAGCTCGACCCGGAGCCAGCGCGCGTACTTGGCGTCCTCCCCCCAGAGGGCGCCCATCTCGGGACGGGTGTAGCGGGAGATCACCGGCGGGCCCGCCTCAGACCTGAACCCCCTCGGGGAGCTGGACGTCCGGGCTCTTCGGGCCGAGGGCGACCAGCGACAGCGGCCCGGCGAGGAGACGCTCCCCGAGGACCTTCACGTCCTGCATGGTCACCCGCTCGATGTCGGCGAGGATCTCGTCGAACGTATACGACCGGCGGAAGTAGAGCTCCTGCTTGGCGATCCGGGTCATGCGGCTCCCCGTCGACTCGAGCGAGAGCATCAGGCTCCCCTTGAGGTGATCCTTCGCCCGCCGGAGCTCGTCGGCCGTGACCCCGTCGGCGCGCAGCGACCGGAACTCCTTGAGCGTCAGGTCCACGACCCGCCGGAAATGCGCGGGCTCGGTCCCCGCGTACACGTAGAAGAGCCCGCCGTCGCGGAAGGCCGCGTTGCCGGAGTGGATCGAGTAGACGAGGCCCTCGCGCTCCCGCACCGCCTGGAACAGGCGCGAGGACATGCTCCCACCGAAGATGGTGTTCAGAAGAAACAGCGCGTAACGCTCGGGAGCGTCCTGCTCGAGCCCCCGCCCCCCGAGCACGAAGTGGACCTGCTCGAGCGGGCGCTCGAGCAGGTCGAGGCTGGTCGCCTGGACGGGCGGCTCGGCCGTCCGCGGCGTCCTGGGCTGGCGGAAGTCGAGGAACCGGCTTCCGAGCAGATCCACCAGCTGCTCGTGGCGAAGATGACCGGCGGCGGCGATCGTGATGCGCTCGGGGGAGTACTCCGTGCGGAAGTAGTGCAGCAGGGTGTCCCGATCGAACGCCTGCACGATCTTCCGGTCGCCAAGGATCGGCCGGCCGAGCGGATGCTCGGGCCAGATTCGCTCGGCGAAGAGATCGTGGATCACGTCGTCGGGCGTGTCCTCCACCATCCCGAACTCCTGGAGGACGACCGTCTTCTCGCGCTCGATGTCCCCGGCGTCGAACCGAGGATGGAGGAGGATGTCGGCCAGGAGGTCAGCGGCGAGCGGCAGGTGCTCGTCGAGCACCGTCACGTAGAAGCAAGTGTGCTCCTTCGTGGTGAACGCGTCCATCTGGCCGCCGACCGAGTCGACCGCGCGGGCGATGTCCTCGGCCGACCGGGACTCGGTGCCCTTGAAGACGAGATGCTCGATGAAGTGGGAGATCCCGCCCCGGTCGGCGGGCTCGTGGCGGCTCCCCGTGTCCACCCACACCCCCATGGCGACCGAGCGGACGTGGGGGATCCACTCCGTGACCAGCCGGATCCCGTTGGGGAGGATCGTCTTGCGGTACTCGCCCCCCTCCACGCTCGCCGTGGGGTCGGTCACGCAGGCCCCGAAGAGCGGCCGCTGTTATTCCCGGTACCGGTGCCCACCGCGCCCCCGGTCGCCTCCTCGCTCCCGGTCCCCGCCTCGGTCGGCGCGCCCGCCAGCCACGGTCTCGGGCGCGTTCGGGTCGGGCTGGCCGGTCAGCTGCTCCGCGCCGGCGGCGGCGGCTTCCGGGTCCTTCAGGGCCGCGCGCCGTGAGAGACGGATCTTGCCCGACGGGTCGACCTCGATGACCTTGACGAGGACCATGTCGCCCTCGCGCAGCACATCCTCGACGCGCCGCGTCCGCTCCTCGGAGATCTGGGAGATGTGGAGCAGCCCCTCGGTGCCCGGCATGATCTCCACGAAGGCGCCGAAGTCGACCACCTTCTTGACCTTCCCGAGGTGAAGGCGGCCGACCTCGGCCTCCTTGCAGATTCCCTGGATGATGTCGACGGCCTGCTGGACCATGCGCGCGTCGGCGCCGAAGAGCGTGACCTTGCCGTCGTCCTCGATGTCGACCTTGACGCCGGTCTGGTCCTGAATGCCCCGGACCACCTTGCCGCCTGGCCCGATCACCTCGCGGATCTTCTCGGGCCTGATCCGAATGGTCACGAAGCGCGGCGCGTGCGGCGGCAGCTCGGGTCGCGGCTCCGAGATCGCCTCGCGCATCCGTGACAGGACGAACAGCCGCGCCTCACGCGCCTGGCGGAGGGCCGCCGCCATGATCTCCCGGGACACGCCGGCGACCTTGATGTCCATCTGGAGCCCGGTGATGCCGTCGGCCGTGCCGGCGACCTTGAAGTCCATGTCACCGTAGTGGTCCTCGGTGCCCATGATGTCGGTCAGGATCGCGTAGCGCTCGCCCTCTTTGATGAGCCCCATCGCGATGCCGGCCACCGGCGCCTTGATCGGGACGCCGGCGTCCATGAGGGCCAGGGAGGCGCCGCACACCGTCGCCATCGAGGACGAGCCGTTGGACTCGAGGATGTCCGAGACGATCCGGAGCGTGTACGGGAAGCCCTCGCGCGGCGGCAGGACGGGCAATACCGAGCGCTCGGCGAGCGCCCCGTGGCCGATCTCCCGGCGTCCGGGACTGCCGAAGCGGCGGATCTCCCCCACGCTGAACGACGGAAAGTTGTAGTGAAGCATGAACGGCTTGGTCGACTCACCCTCGAGGGTCTCGACCCTCTGCTCGTCCTGCTTGGTCCCGAGCGTGGCGGCGACCAGTGCCTGCGTCTCACCGCGCGTGAAGAGCGCCGAACCGTGGGTGCGGGGCAGGAACGATACCTCCGCGCTGATCGCCCGCGTCTCGGTGGACTTCCGGCCGTCGATCCGGACGCCGTCCTCGAGGACCATCCGCCGGACTTCCTGCTTCTCGAGCTTGTCGAGGTACTCGCGAACCTTCGCCTTCCGCAGCCCGTCGGGGTCGACCGCCGCGATGACCTCCTGGGCGAGCTTCGTCAGCCCCTGCGCGCGCTGCGCCTTCTCTGGGATCCGGATGACGTCCCGGACCCTGCCGCGGGCCGCCTCGCGGACCTGCGCCTCGAGCGCGGGATCCTGGTGGGCGGAGGCGTCGAACTCCCATCGCGGCTTGCCCGCCAGCTGGGCCAGAGCCCGCTGGATGCGGACGAGCGCCCGGCACTCCTCGTGCGCGAGGGCGATGGCCTCGACCAGGGTGTCCTCGGACACCTCGCGGGCTCCCGCCTCGACCATCATCACCGAGTCTTCGGTCGCGGCCACGACCAGGTCGAGCATGCTCCGCTCGAGGTCCCCGAAGGGCGGGTTCACGACCAGATGGCCGTCGATGTGCCCGATGCGGACGGCGCCGAAGGGCCCCAGGAACGGAACCCCGGCGACCAGCACGGCGGCCGACGCCCCGTTCATGGCCAGGATGCCGGGGTCGTTCTCCTGGTCCGACGAGATCGCCAGTGCAATCAGCTGGATCTCGTTGCGGAAGCCCTTCGGAAAGAGCGGGCGGAGCGGGCGGTCGATCAGCCGGGAGGTGAGGATCTCCTTCTCGGCCGGGCGCCCCTCGCGCTTGAAGAAGCCGCCGGGGATGCGCCCACCGGCGTAGGCTCGCTCGCGATAGTCGACGCTGAGGGGAAAGAAGTCCTGCCCCTCGACCGCGGACCTCGAAGCCACGACGGTGGCGAGAACCACCGTGTCGCCGTAGCGGACCAGGACCGACCCGTCCGCCTGCTTGGCCACACGACCGGTCTCGAGGGTGAGCCTCCGGCCGCCGATTTCAACCTGGGTGGAATGAACTGCTGCCATGTCGTTGCCATCCTCTCGTGCCGGACACGGCGGACCACACGGTCGGGTCCACCCCACCGGCCACTGCCCGGAAGGTCACGTTCCTCCCGGGCCCTGCGAGACTGCTCCCGGCGCTGCCGGGGCCTACCGCCGAAGCCCGAGCTTCTCGAGAATCTGGCGGTAGCGCTCGATTTCTGTGCGCTTGAGGTATTCGAGGAGTCCGCGACGCTGGCCGATCAGGCGCAGCAGCCCGCGGCGGGAGTGGTGGTCCTTGACGTGGGACTTGAAGTGATCGGTCAGCCCGTTGATCCGCTCCGTGAGGAGCGCGATCTGCACCTCGGGGGATCCGGTGTCGCCGTCGTGACGCCCGTATCCATCGATCAGCGCCTTCTTGCGGTCGGCAGGCACGGACATGGCTGAGGTCCTCCTCCGGGGGGTCCAGCCCCCCAATCGCCGCCCCTGGTGCAGGCCGTGTACTGCACCGGTGGGACGGTTCACCACACGCTAAGGCACTCCAATTCAACCGACGCATCGTACCACGCGACGTTTCCGCCCGCAACCGACGCGCCCGCGACGCTCCCATGCGTGCGCCGCGCGGCCACGAGACGCGCGACGGGGAAGCCCCGCCCCAGCCGGTCAGGAGGTCTGGCGCAGCATCTGCCGGGCGGTCACGACGTCCTCGGCGATCTGCACGCGGAGCGCCTCGAGGGAGCCGAACCGCCGCTCGGCGCGAATCCGGTCGAGGAAGGCGAGCGTGAGCCGCCGCCCGTAGAGCTCCGGCGCCACGTCGAGGAGGTGCGCCTCCACGAGACGGGTCGTGCCGTCCACGGTGGGCCGCACCCCGACGTTGACCACCGCCGGCGCGGACTCCCCGTCCCACGCGGCCCGGGCGGTGTACACCCCATCCGCGAGCAGGAGCCCCGGAGCCCCGGTCAGGTTGGCCGTCGGAAACCCGAGGGCGCGCCCGCGGGCTGCGCCCCGGGTCACCACGCCCGCGAGCGCATAGGGACGCCCCAGGAGGCTCGCCGCGCGCCGGACGTGTCCGTCGCGAAGGGCTTCGCGGATCGCCGTCGACGAGACGGCGACACCGTCGACGCGGAGAGGCGCCACGACGTGGACGAGGACCCCGGCCGGCTCCGCCAGGCGCCGGAGGAGCTCGGGGGTCCCGCGAGCTCCCCGTCCGAACGCGTGGTTGAAGCCCACGACGATCTCCTTCGCCCTGAGCAGCCCGAGGAGGACGTCCCGCACATAGACCTCGGCCTCGACCTGCGAGAACTCCACCGTGAAGGGAATGACGAGGCAGGCCTCCGGACCGAGCTCCGCGATGCGCTCGAGCCGCTCGTCGAGCGGCAGGAGCTCGGGCGGCGCCTCCGCCGGCCGGAGGACCGCGAGAGGATTCGGATCGAAGGTCACGGCGACCGGCCGGACCCCGCGAGCCCGCGCCCGCACGACCGCCCTGCGGATCACTGCCTGGTGCCCCAGGTGGATGCCGTCGAATGTCCCCTGGGCCACCACGCTGGGCGGCGCGTCAGGACGATACTGGTCGAGGCCGCGAACGATCTGCATGGACGAGGCGAAGCGGCCGGAGTCCCTCGAGCGACAGCTCACCGATCCCGAGAAAGCTCGCGCCGGCGTACACGCGGCACGGGACGGGTCCCGCCGGGGCATCAGGGGGCATGAGCTCGGACACGGGAACGCGCTGGCCGTTGGCCAGCCGGCGGCCAGCGTCCGGTGACAGGTGGACGGCTGGCAGGTGAGCGACGGCGCGATCGGCCGGAAGGACGCCGGCGGCCAGCACCGCGGCGTTCCCCTCCTGGATCACCGCCCAGGGGACGGCGTCCTCGAGACGGAGGGGCCCGACGCGCGTACGCGCGAGGGCCTCGACGTGGCCTCCACACCGGAGCGCCTCGCCGACGTCCGCCGCCAGGCTCCGGACGTACGTCCCCGATCCGCACTCCACACGGACGCGGAGGCGAGGCAACGCGTACTCGATCAGCTCGAAGGCGTGGACGCGGACCCGGCGAGGCGACCGCTCGACAGCGATCCCCGCTCGCGCCAGCTCGTGGAGGCGCCGGCCCCCCGCATGGAGCGCCGAGTACATGGGCGGCACCTGCTCGATGTCACCGACGAACCTCGCCAGCACGGCGCGCACGTCGTCGGCCGTCAGGGACGGGACCGGCCATTCTCCGGTCACGGCGCCAGTCGCGTCGAGGGTGTCCGTCGCGATGCCGAGCCTGATGGTGGCCAGGTACTCCTTGTCCTGACCCTGGAGATGTCCGGTGAGCTTGGTCCCCTCACCCAGGAGGATGGGCAGGAGCCCCGTCGCCATGGGATCGAGGGTGCCCCCGTGGCCGACCTTGGGGACGCGGAGCACCCGGCGAAGATGCGCGACGACCTGGAACGAGGTGACCGCCGGCCCTTTGTCGGCCAGCAGGAGACCGTCCGAGACCATCGGTGACGGATGCCGCCCGCGCCCGCCGGGGCTCGCCACTCACCGGCGGGCGGCGAGCGCCTCCCGGACCGCGCCCAGCACCGCTACCTTCGCGTCGGCCAGGCTCCCCGGCCGGATCAAGCCAGCTGCGTTCGGATGGCCTCCGCCGCCGAGGCGGGCCGCGATGCTGGCCACGTCCACCTCGCCCTTGGCACGGAGGCTCACCTTCACGCTGTCCGCCAGCTCGCGGAAGAGCACCGCCACCTTGGCCGTGCGCACGGAGCGAGGGTAGTTCACGAACTCCTCGGCCTCCGGCAGGTCCGGCGAGCTCGCCAGCGCGCGGTCGATCACCAGCCAGGCAACCGCCCCGTCGGCGTCGGTCTCGATCCCCTGGAGGACCTGGCCCAGGAGACGCAGCCCGCCCAGCTGGCGCGTCTCGTAGACCGTCGTGGCGACGTGGGCGGGATCCACGCCAACCTCCACGAGCCGCGCGGCCACGCGAAAGGTCTTCGGGGTCGTGTTCGAGTAGCGGAAGGACCCCGTGTCGGTGACGATCGCGGTGTAGAGGTTCACCGCGACCTCGGCGCTCAGCGGCAGCCCGGCGGCCTCGATCAGGTCGTAGACCATCTCGCCGGTGGCCGCCGCCCCGGTGTCCACCCAGTTGACGTCACCGTAGCGGCGGTTGTCCCCGTGGTGGTCGATGTTGAGGACCTGCGCGCCCGGACCGCGGGCGCCATCGAGGAGGCCCCCGAGCCGCCCGGGATCCGGGCAGTCGAGCGCGACGACCAGGTCGAACTCGTTCCGGCCCGCCTTCCATTGCTGGACGTCGGCCGCGCCCGGCAGGAAGTGGAACGGGTCCGGAACCGGATGCGCGCACGCGAAGGTGACCGCCCGGCCCCCTGCCCGGAGCGCGAGGCCAAGCCCGAGCTGCGACCCGAGCACGTCCCCGTCGGGATAGACGTGGGCGAAGAGGAGCACGCGCCGGCCTCGCTCGACCGCGTCCACGACCTCCCGAGGAACGAGGCTCATGTCGGCTTCTCCGATCCGGGCTCCTCGGGCGGCCGCTCCTCCGTCCTGAGCCCCTCGAGCACCGTCTGGATGTGGGCCGCGTGGGCCATCGAGCGGTCGGGGTGGAACGTGAAGTGCGGGACGGCCCGGAGGCGGAGCCGCGGGACGAGCCAGTTCCGGATGAAGCCGCGGGCACTCTCGAGGGCCTGGAGCGACGCCTGCAACTCGGTCTCGGAGCCGAGCACGCTCACGTAGACCTTCGCCGTCCGGAGGTCCTTGGAGACGTCCACCTCGGTGACGGTCACGAAGCCGAGACGAGGATCCTTCAGCTCGCGCTGGATGAGGTGGGAAATCTCCTCCCGGATCAGCTGATTCACCCGCAGGAGTCGGCTCATGGGATCAGGCGTTAGGTTCCGGCCAATCGCGTCCAGCGCGGCGTGACAGCGCCCCGGGCCCGATCGTGTCGAGGGTCGCGGCGCGGCCGACCTGTTCGGAGGTCAAAAGCCTGACCCCGTCAGAGCATCTCGACGCGCACGTCGATGACCGCTCCGTCGGACAGGGACTCGATGAAGTTGACGGCCTTCGAGACGACCTCGTTGGCCAGCCGGGAGTCGTTCGCCACGCACGCAACCGCCAGCGTCGCGCGCTGCCACAGGTCGCCGTGATCGACCTCGGCAATCGACACGTTGAAACGCTGCTTGACCCGCTCCTTCATACCGCGGAGGACGTGGCGCTTGCCCTTGAGCGAGTCGACCTCGCCGAGGTGCAGCTCCACGAGACCGAGCGCGACCTGGACCACGGGCGTCGTCTGGACGTCCCCCCGCTAGAGCGTCCGCGCGACCTCCTCCGTCGTGTAGAGCTCCAGGACGTCGCCGACCTGAACGTCGAGACTGCCGACACCAATCCCGCACTCCTGACCCTGGATGACCTCGCGGGCGTCGTCCTTGAATCGCTTCAGCGAGGTGACCTGGCCCTCCCCCGTAGCGCGGCCGTTCCGGACCACTCGCAGCTTCGCGGTGCGAGTGGCCTTGCCGTCCGACAGGAAGCATCCTGCGATCGTGCCGATCTCCTTGATCGGGAAGAGCATCCGGACCTGCGCCTTCCCGAGCGGAACCTCGCGGATGATCGGGGGGAGCATCCCGGCCAGCGCCGCCCTCACGTCGTTGATCGCCTCGTAGATGACGTTGTAGGTCTTGATGTCCACCCGCTCGGCCTGGGCCTGCTGCATCGCCTTCGGCTCGGGCTTCACGGTGAAGCCGATGATGATGGCGTTCGACGCCGAGGCCAGCATGACGTCGGTCTCGGTGATGGTCCCGACCGCGCCGTGGATCACCCGGACCTTGATCTCGTCCGTGGACAGGCGCTCGAGGGCCTCCTGCAGAGCCTCGACCGAGCCGTCCACGTCACCCTTGAGGATGACCCGCAGCTCCTTGACCTCGCCCGCCTCGATCTGCTTGTGAAGGTCGGCCAGGGTCACCCGGGCGCTGACCGTGACCTTCTTCTCCCGCTCCTGACGCCTCATGGCCATCTGGCGGGCCTTCCGCTCCTCGTCCACCGAGCGCAGGACGTCCCCCGCCGACGGCACGCCGGACAGCCCGAGCATTTCGACGGGATCGACGGGACCCGCCGTCTTCACGCGCTGGCGCCGGTCGTTGAACATCGCCCGGACCTTGCCGTAATGCTGGCCGACGACGACGATGTCGCCCTCGTGGAGGGTACCCTGCTGGATGAGCACCGTGGCCACCGGGCCGCGGCCTCGGTCGAGCTTGGCCTCGACGACGACCCCGCGCGCGGCGCGGTTCGGGTTGGCCTTCAGTTCCATCACCTCGGCCTGGAGCGCCGTCATCTCGAGGAGCTGCTCGACCCCCGTGCCCTTCTTGGCCGACGTGTTCACGAAGATCGTCTGGCCGCCCCACTCCTCGGGGACGAGCCCATGGTTCACGAGCTCCTGCTTGACGCGGTCCGGGTTCGAGTCGGCCTTGTCCACCTTGTTGACCGCGACGATGATGGGCACGGCCGCCGCCTTCGCGTGGTTGATCGCCTCCACCGTCTGGGGCATGACGCCATCGTCGGCCGCCACCACCAGGATGACGATGTCGGTGGCCTGGGCACCCCGGGCGCGCATCGCGGTGAAGGCCTCGTGGCCGGGCGTGTCCAGGAACGTGACCTTGCCGTGGCTGGTCTCCACCTGGTACGCCCCGATGTGCTGCGTGATCCCGCCGAACTCCTGCTCGGTGACGCGGGTCTTCCGGATCATGTCGAGGAGCGACGTCTTCCCGTGGTCGACGTGTCCCATGACGGTGACGACGGGCGACCGCGGCAGGAGCTGGGTGGGATCCATCTCCTCGTCGAGCAGCTCCCGATCCTCGACCGATCGCATGTCCGCATCGAAACCGAACCGGGCCGCGACCGCCTTCACCTTGTCGGCGTCGAGGGGCTGGTTGATCGTCGCCATCACGCCCATGCCGACCAGCTCGCGAATGACCTCGCCGATCTTCCGGCCCATCCGCTCCGCCAGCTCGGAGACCGTGACCGACTCGGGGAGCCGGAGGATCTCCCGCGGCCCGACGTCGGCCGGGGGGGCCGGGGAGGCCGCGGCGGCCGGACTCTCTGTCTCCGGCGTGGCGGGCGTTTCCGCCGGCACGGAGACAGTCTCGACGGCCGCGGCAGGGGCCACCACACGCTCGGGCTCGGTGGCAGCCGGCTCCGCGCGCCGGGGCCTGAGCGGCACGACCTTGCCGTCGGTCGCCGGCTTGGGCGCCGGCTCGACGATTTTCGGCTGGGGCGACTCGGTCCCCTCCGCGGGGCGGGCCGGTTCGGACGGCGCGGCATCGCGAGCGGCGGGGGCCACCGGCTCCTTCGGCCGGGCAGGCGCCCCGGTCGCTGGCCGCTCGTGAACCAGGGGAGGCTTCGCGGCACCGGGCTTCTCGGTCGGCGCCAGCCTGACGGGCGGTGCAACCGACGGTGCCTGGACCTGGGCGGCGGGAGCCGACCCGGGTGCCATCACACTGGCGGCAACCGGCGCGCCGGCTTCCGCCAGCGCCACAACCTTCTCGACCTTCATCGGGATCGGCGCCT
>JBGQGN010000018.1:0-16420 GCA_041497395.1 Methylomirabilia bacterium | reverse complement strand
GATGCGGTCGAGCGCGAACGCCCGCCGCGTCAAGTGGATGTGATGGGCGATGTAGGGGCTCTCCGCGACCAGGGCGTTCGGGGCGACGCGCAGGCGCTGCACCAGCGTCGGGAACACCCAGAGGCCGCCGATCCATCCGGCGGCCAGCACGACGAGGCCAGCCAGGACCGGGCGGGTGCTGCGCCGGAAGACATGGACGAGCGCGGTGAGCCCGCAGAGCGCCGTGAGGGCGGCCAGCCACCCGAGCGCCGGCAGCGTCGCGTGCACGTCCGTGTACGTGGCGCCGAGGACGGCCCCGCGCTGCGAGTACAGGAGGTCGTAGCGGTCGAGCCAGAAATCGGCCGCCTTGGCGAAGAGGAGGAGCGCCAGCAGCCCGAGGAGGTGCGCACGCGCCCGGGCGGTGATCACCGGGCCTCGCGCCGTCAGGACGAGGACCCGACCCAGGAAGTAGACGACGGCCGTCACGGCCAGAGCGAGCAGGAGGACCCCGAAGACCCAGGTGAGCGCTCGCTGCCACAGCGGGAGCTGGAACACGTAGAAGGCGACGTCCTGCTGGAACAGCGGGTCCAGTACCCCGAACGGCTGGGCGTTCCGGTAGAGCAGGACCGCCTGCCATTCGGAAGTGGCGGACAGCCCCACCAGGATGGACAGGGTGGCGGTCACCGGCTTGATCAGCCGCTGGAGGAGTGGCTCCAGCACCACCCGGCTGGGCAGCCCGAGGGGCTCCTCGAGCTCCCAGAACACGTCCGGAGGCCGCGCGCGGACGGCGACGCGAAGGTTCACGAGGAGAAACAGGAAGGTCAGGAGCCCGACTCCGATCAGGATGCTGCCGCGTGTCGCGGCGATCCGCAGGAAGACGGCCAGGTAACCGACCTCCTCGAACCAGAGCCAGTCCGTGTAGAAGGGCACGGCCTCGAAGGCCAGGACCGCTGCCACCCCGATCAGGACCAGGAGCATTACCCGCCTGGTCAGCGCCGATCCTCCTCGATCTCGTAGTCCAGCCGTCGCCGTGCCATCCAGCGCACGGCGAAGAGATCGGCGAGCCCTGTCCAGAGGCGGCCCCAGTTCCCGTACTTCGAGATGCCGGCCCGTCGGGGTCGGTGGGACACGGGCACCTCCGTCACCCGCATCCCCTCCATCTGCAGGAGCGCAGGCAGGAACCGGTGCATGCCCCGGTAGAGATGGAGCCTCTGGACGGCCTCGCGCCGGAACGCCTTGAGCGTGCACCCCGTGTCGTGGACCCCGTCGTGAGTGAACCGATCCCGCACCCTGTTGGCGACGCGCGAGGCGATCCGCTTGGTCCAGGGATCGTGCCGATCGACGCGCCAGCCGCAGACGGCATCCTGGCCTGGGAGGGCGCCGAGGAGCTTCGGGATGTCGTGGGGGTCGTTCTGGAGGTCGGCATCCATGGTGACGACGACCGCTCCGCGGGCGCCCTGGAAGCCGGCGTGGAGGGCCGCCGTCTGCCCCGCGTTCCTGCGGAAACGAAGGACCCGGACCCTGGGATCCGCGGCCGCCAGCCGGCGGAGCACGTCGCCAGTGCCGTCGGTGGAGCCGTCGTCCACGAACAGGACCTCGAAGGTCTGGCCATGGCCTTCGAGGACGCCGACCAGCTCCCGATAGCAGGCCTCGACGTTGGCCTGCTCGTTGTAGGCCGGGATGACCACGGTCAGCGCGGGCGATGCCCGGGACGGCACCTCCGCCATGCCTGGTCTCTCCCTCCCCCTCAGTAGCGGGTCCGGCCGGCCGGCATCGGTGTCCCGCGGAACCCGTACGCGCGGTGGAGACTGAACACGCGAATCACCCGCTCCCCCCGTGTGATCTCCAGCACGATCGGCGGGTCGACGCGCACGAACGCGGCGCGGACGCGCCTGTCGAGCCCATTGGCGCCTTCCTCCACGTACACCGCGTCCCAGCCCAGGCGAGAGTCGGGGCCCTCCCAGAAGTCGTACTGGTTCAGCCGACGGCCCAGGTTGAAATTATACGCGGGAGGCCGGCCCGGCACGTAGAAGGCGAGCTCGCTGGTGACCTGGTAGCGGTTGGAGACCAGGAAGGTGTGCTGCGGATCCGGCATCCGCTCCACGGTGATCCCCACCGCGCGCCCGAGCTCGGCCCAGCCGCGGAGCCGTGCCGTGGGATCGAGCTGGCGCGGCAGATCCAGGCGGCTGATGACGTGGCCAAGCGCGCAGAAGCTCAGGGCCACCGCGCCCGCGATGATCAGGAGCCGGGTCTGGGCCCGGCGCGGCGCCGCCCCCAGCCCGGCCCGGCGCTCCAGAAGGAGGCCGGCGGTCGCGAGGGCGAGAGGCGGATACGCCGCGGCCGCCCAGTTCGCCTGGACCTTGCCCTGGAGCCCGACCGCGAGATACGTCCCCAGCACAGGCGCCGCGAAGGCGAGCAGGAACCGGTAGGGCTCGCGGCGGCGCACGAAGCCTTCGCGCACGCCGACCCAGAGACCCCACCCGAGGAGCGCCGCGATGACCGGCGTGAGCACCAGGATCTGGGATCCCAGGAACTCCGCGAGGTGCTCGAGCGTGAAGCCTCCGCCCCGCCCCTGGCTGGCCACGTGCCGGGCCGTGACCCAGCCCGTCCGCGCGTTCCAGATCAGCACCGGCGCGAGGGCGAGCAGCGCGGTCAGAAGCGCCAGGACCGGCCCCTGCGACCGGAGGGAAGACCGGCGCTCCGGCGCGAGCCAGAGGTAGAGCGCCAGACCGGGCAGGACGAAGAGCATCGTGTACTTTGCGAGACTCCCTACCCCGACCGAGAGCCCCAGGAGGAGCCACGCCACGGCGCCTCCTCCGGCGAGGGCCCGTTGAGCGGCCCACAATGAGAGGGTCCAGGCGACGACGAACGGCGAGTCGATGGTCGTGAGGAGACTACCCGCCCACACGAGGGGCGTGAGCTGGAGGCCGATCACGGCGAGCGCTCCGGGCTCGGGTCGCCCGAACAGCTCGCGGCCGAGTCGGTAGATCGCCCAGGCGCCGAGGAGGCTCAGGCCGACGGCGCCGAGACGGATGCCGAACGCGGACGTTCCGAACACGGTTGTGAGCCCGGCGATGAGGTACGCGATGAGAGGGCCCTTCGAGTAGTACGAGAGATCGAGCCGTCGCGACCATTCCCAGTAGTGCGCCTCGTCCGGCGAGAGGTCGAGGCCGCCCCACGCCAGGAAGGCGAGCCTGAGCCCCGTCAGGACGGCCAGGACGGCGGCGACCAGGAGCCCCACGCGGCTCCACGACGGCACGGGGCTGGGCTCGTTCACCCGCGGACGTATACGGGGTTCGAGAAGATCCATGGTCGATACGCCACGCCGCCGATGGGAAACAGGTCGACACGCAGGTCGACCTCGACCCGGTACACGCCGGACCCAGGAAGCGGGATGCGGAGGAGCATGTCGCCCGGCACCTCGTGGAGGACCGTGCCGTCCCGCAGGAGCCGAACGATCGCGTCGCCGACGGGCGGGACCTCGATGAGGGCGGCCTGCCCGGGCCTGAAGGGCACCGTCGCGCCCATGAGCGCCCGGTCCTCGCCGAGGCGGACCTCGAACCGGAAGCCCTCGGCTGGCGCGAAGCCGTCGAAGGCGTTGTAGAAGCGCCCCGCCCGCATGGCGCGGTCGACGCGGAGACGGTCCGCCGCGTCACGGCGGAGCGGCTCGGTGGTGACGAAGTGGAGCCGTCCCAGGCGAAACGCGGTCTCGTGCGACGGGACCACCATGTCGGTCTCCTCCGTCAGCGCGATGCCGCCGTGGGCATCCAGGGCGAGGACGCCCAGCGTCGGGCTCTTCTGGCTCATGCCGTCCCACCGGGCGAGCACCGCCCGCGGCCAGTGGATCCAGGACAGAACTGCCATGACCGGGTTGGCCGGATAGGCAGCCAGGTCCATCACCTTCCGGCCGAAGGGGACCGCCATCAGCTGGTCGAAGACATCGATGACCTCGAGGCCATCGATCTTCGGCACGGCATGGCGCCACCCGAGCCGGGGCGCGAGGGTGTTGTGGTCGGTGAGGAAGACCACGCGGACGCCGGCCCGGCTCGCCGCGGCCGCCACCTCCTCGACGCTGCCCCGTCCGTCGTGGGAATAGCTCGAGTGCACGTGGAGGACGGCGGTGTACTCGGACAGGTCGGAAGCCGGCCGCCAGCCGGGGCGCGCCCCCAGGGGTCCCAGGGACGCGACGGCACCGTAGCCCACACCGAGCCCGAGGACCAGGAGGATGGCGAGCACCCTCCAGAGGCGACGACGCCGTCGCCGACGCGGCTCAGCGGGCGCCGGCATCCAGCGCGGCGGGGGGCACCCGGCCTAGGTCCCGTGGGTCCAGGACGCCAGGTACTCCTGCTGCCGCGGGGTGAGCTCGTCGATCCTGACGCCCATGGACGCGAGCTTGAGCCGGGCGATGTCCCGGTCGATTTGGATCGGGACGCCGTACACTTTCCGCTCGAGGCGCCCTTTCTCCCGGACGAGATGCTCCACCGAGAGAGCCTGATTCGCGAACGACATGTCCATGACCGCGGCAGGGTGACCCTCGGCGGCAGCGAGGTTGATGAGGCGCCCCTCGCCCAGCACGTAGATCCGGCGCCCGTCCTTTTGCGTGAACTCGTCGACGAGGGGGCGCACGGTGCGGCGGCTCGCGCTCCCCCGCTCGAGCGCCTCCAGGTCGATCTCGACGTTGAAGTGGCCGGAGTTCGCGAGGATGGCGCCGTCCTTCAGGCGAGCGAAGTGCTCCTCCCGCACCACGGTCGTGTTGCCGGTGACGGTGACCAGCACGTCCGCCTGGGCCGCCGCCTCTGCCATCGGGAGAACCTGGAAGCCCTCCATGACGGCCTCGAGGGCGCGGATCGGCTCCACCTCCGTCACCACGACCCGGGCGCCCATCCCGTGCGCGCGGGCGGCCAGCCCGCGCCCGCACATGCCGAAGCCCGCCACGACGACGGTGCGCCCTGCGAAAAGGATGTTGGTCGCCCGGAGGATGCCGTCGAGCGTCGACTGCCCGGTGCCGTACCGGTTGTCGAACAGGTGCTTCGTGTCGGCGTCGTTCACCGCGATGATCGGAAACGTGAGGACACCCTCGCGCTCCATCGCTCGCAGCCGGATGACGCCGGTCGTCGTTTCCTCGGTTCCCCCGACGATGCCGGGGATGAGCTCGCGCCGCTTGCCGTGAAGCTCGGAGATGAGGTCGGCGCCATCGTCCATGGTGACGCTCGGGCGGGTGTCGAGGACGGCCTGGATGTGGCGATAGTAGCGCTCGTGATCCTCGCCCTTCTGGGCGTAGACGGGGATCGCGTGCTCGCGAACCAGGGCCGAGGCCACGTCGTCCTGCGTGGACAGGGGGTTCGACGCGCAGAGCGCGACCGACGCCCCGCCGGCCTTGAGCGCGAGCATGAGGACGGCGGTCTCCGTCGTGACGTGGAGGCAGGCGCCGATCCGAACGCCCCGGAGGGGCTGCTCCGCCGTGAACCGCTCACGTATCTGGCGGAGCACGGGCATGGAGAGCTCCGCCCAGTCGATGCGAAGCTGACCGGCCGCGGCCAGGCCGAGATCCTTGACGTCGTGTGGCGTGCTGGTCATCGGCTCGGCCCCTCTCTAGATCCCCGCGTCCTGGCGGAGGTCCTTCACGCGGTGCGTGCGCTCCCAGGTGAACTCGGGCTCGCTTCGCCCGAAGTGTCCGAAGGCCGCGGTCTTCCGGTAGATCGGGCGGCGGAGGTCCAGGTACTTGATGATGCCCGCGGGGGTGAGGTCGAACTGGCGCTGGATCAGCTGCTCCAGGCTGGCCTTGGGAAGCTTGCCGGTCCCGAACGTCTCGACCATGACCGACACGGGGTCGACGACGCCGATGGCGTAGGCCACCTGGACCATGCATCGTTCGGCGAGCCCGGCCGCCACGATGTTCTTGGCGACGTGACGGGCCATGTAGGCCGCCGACCGGTCGACCTTCGTCGGGTCCTTGCCCGAGAAGGCCCCGCCCCCGTGGGGGCAGGAGCCGCCGTAGGTATCGACGATGATCTTGCGGCCCGTGAGCCCGGTGTCCCCCATCGGTCCGCCGATCTCGAAGACGCCCGTGGGATTGATGTGGCACGTCAGGTGCCGGCGATCCACCATGTGCGGCGGCAGGACCGGGAGGACGACGTGCTCGATGATCTCCTCGCGCAGGCGCTCGTACGGGATGTTCGGGGCATGCTGGGCCGACACCACGACGGTCTCGACCCGCACCGGCTTGCCGTCGACGTACCGGACGCTCACCTGCGACTTGCCGTCGGGCCGGAGATACGGGAGGGTCCCGTCTCGGCGGACCTGGGAGAGGCGACGCACCAGGCCGTGGGCCAGCGAGATCGGCGCGGGCATGAGCTCCGGCGTCTCGTTGCACGCGTACCCGAACATGAGGCCCTGGTCGCCCGCGCCCAGCTTGTCGGTGCCCTGGTCGACTCCCTGGGCGATGTTCGGTGACTGCTTGTGGACGGAGACGATCACGCCGCAGGTTTCGGAATCGAAGCCGTACTTGGCGCGCGTGTACCCCACGTCCCTGACGGTCTGGCGCGCGATGTCCGAGATGTCCACGTGACTGGTGGTGGTGATCTCGCCGGCCACGACGATGAGACCGGTGGTGAGGAGAGACTCGCACGCCACCCGGCCCCGCGGATCCTCGGCGAGGATGGCATCCAGGACGGCATCCGAGATCTGGTCCGCAATCTTGTCGGGGTGACCCTCGGTGACCGACTCCGAGGTGAACAGGTACTCGTCGTGCGCCATCTGGCCCTCCTGAATGGCCTGCCGTGCGGTCGGGTGCGCCGGGGCGCGAGCCCGCAACCGGGCCACTTTAGCATGGGCCGCAACGCCTCTCAAGGCGCGGACCCCGTTTTCGCGGCCCGGCGAAGGCCAGGACGCGCCCGATTCAGGCCGCGCCCTGCCCGCGTCGTTGCCGGACGGTCAGGGCCGGCTTGTGCCCTCGCGGCCGTACAGGTCCCGGAGGCGTACGACGTCGTCGAGCTCGGGCGTGGAGACCTCGAGGACGTCCGAGTCCTCGATCGCCTCGATCGTGTGGATCTCGCCGGGTCGGTTCCGCCAGGCGTGGCCCTCCCCGATCTCGGTGACGGCGAGGCGATCCTCGCTCGGGCCCTTGGTCAAGAGGAGCCGGCCACGCAAGAGGTAACTCGCCTCGTCCTTCTCGCGGTGGTACTGGAGCGACAGCCGCTGCCCGTGCCGGACGTGCAGGATCTTGCCGACGTATCGGTCCGTCCACGCGTACCAGATCTCGTAGCCCCAGGGCTTGTCGATCCGCACCGGCAGGCGGTCGGGCGAGACGTCCATGCCCGGCTTCTCCGTCCCGCGGGCGTCAGCCCGCGCGCTCCACGTCCCGGTGCGTCACGTTGACCGGGATGCTGTGGGTCTCCACGAATCCCCGCAGCTCCTCCACTAGCGCGACCGAGCGGTGACGGCCTCCCGTGCACCCGATGGCCACGGTGAGGTAGGCCTTGCCCTCCTTCTGGTAGCGCGGCAGCAGGTAACCGAGGAACTCGCGGAGCCGCGTGATCAGCTCGCGGCCCTCGGGCTGCTCGACCACGAACTGCCGGACGCCGGTCGCCCGCCCATCCTGCGCCTTCAGGGTCTCGACGAAGAAGGGATTGGGGAGGAACCGGCAGTCGAAGACGAGATCCGCCTCGTAGGGCATGCCGAACTTGTAGCCGAACGACAGCAGGTTGACGCTCAGCCCCGGCGGGGCCGCTTCGCCGTAGATCTCGACCAGGCGCTGCCGGAGCTCGTGGACCGTGATCTGGGAGGTGTCGATCACCCGGTCGGCCAGCTCTCGCAGGTTCGCCAGGAGCTTGCGCTCCTCCCGGATGCCGTCCAGCAGCGATCCCGACGACACCGGATGGCGGCGCCGGGTCTCGTGGTACCGCCGCACGAGGGCCTCCTCGGAGGCCTCGAGGAAGAGCACCTCCGTGAGATACCCGGCGCCGCGGAGCTCACTCAGCACCTCGACGACCGAGTGCAGGTACTCGCGCTCCCGGATGTCGACGCCGAGCGCGATGCGGCCGATGCGGCGGGTCGAGTGCGCGCAGAGCTCGGCGAACGTCGGGATCAGCGTGGTCGGCAGGTTGTCCACGCAGTAGTAGCCCATGTCCTCGAAGCACTTGATGGTCCAGCTCTTTCCGGCCCCGGACAGGCCGGTGATGACGATGAGGCGCAGCCGGTCACCCGGCTCCGGCTCGGCGTGAACGGCCCTAGCCGGCGGGCTCGACAAGCTCCACCGTTCTGTCGGCGCGTCGCCGCAGGACGTTCACGGCGCCCGTCCGCGCGTTCCGGAAGACGAGCAGGCCGTCGGTCTGCAGGCGCAGCTGGTCGACCGCCTCCTCGAGCGACATCGGCTTGGCGTTGGTCCGTCGGATCACCACCGGTGATCCCGACGGCGCCTCGTCGACCGGCTCCGGAGGGCTGCCGCTCCCGGGTTGCGGCGCTAGGCGGGTTCGGGACGGCCGGGGCTTCTTGGTGGTGACGCGCTCCTTCTTCCGGCGGATCTGCGCGGACAGGGCGGCGAGCGCCTGGTCGATGGCCGTGTGGAAGCCGGGAGCCTCACCCTCGACGTGGAACGTCGCACGCTTGGCCTGGAGCGTGACCTCTGCAAGATGGCGATAGCGCTCGGTGGCCAGGACGACGCGGGCCTCGATGAGCTTCGGGAACAGGCGCTGCATCTTGGCGATTTTCGCCTCGATCCGGCGGCGGAGCTCCGGAGAGACGCTCACGCCGCCGCGCCCCGCCAGATGGAGGACCATGCTCGGTCAGGCGCGCGTGCGCACGGCGAGCCGGCGCTGGTGCGAAGGCAGGATGCCGAGCTCCTCGCGGTACTTCGCGACGGTCCGGCGCGCGATCGTCAGACCCTCCTGGCGAAGCGCGCGGGTGATGTCCTGGTCGGACAGGGGCTTCGCCAGCTCCTCCTTCGCCACCAGGTCCTCGATCATCTTCTTGACGCTGATCGAGGAGACCTCGTCGCCCTGGGTCTTGGCGATCCCGCTGTGGAAGAAGAACTTGAGCGGCAGGACCCCCTGCGGCGTCTCCACGAACTTGCTCGTCGTCACTCGGCTGACCGTCGACTCGTGCATGCGGATGTCCTCGGCCACGTCACGGAGGGACAGCGGCCGGAGGTACGGGAGCCCCTTGTCCAGGAACGCGCGCTGGAACTGGACGATGGAGTTCGTGACCTTGTAGAGGGTCTTCTGCCGCTGCTGGATGCTCTTGATCAGCCAGAGGGCGGACCGCATGCGGTCCTCGACGTAGCGCCGCGCCTCGTCCCCCTGCCCGATGACGTTTCGGTAGTACGAGTTGACCCGGAGCCTCGGCATGCCGTCTTCGTTGAGGATGATGGCGTAGTCGTCCCCGACCTTCTTCACCAGGACGTCCGGCACGACGTACCGGGTCTCGACCGACGCGAAGCGACGCCCGGGCTTCGGCTCCAGCGTCGCGATCTCGTGCACGGCCTCGATTACGCGCTCCTGATCCACCTTGAGCGCCCGGGCGATCTCGGGATACCTGCAGCGCTGGAGCGCTTCGAAGTGCTGGTCGAGGATCTCGACGGCCAGCGGGCTCGCGATCGGCGAGCGGCTCGCGTCTCGAAGCTGGATGAGCAGGCACTCGCGGAGGTCCCGCGCACCCACGCCGATGGGATCGAACCCTTGCACCAGGGCGAGCGCCCGCTGGACCACCGGGAGCGGGAGGCTTCGTTTCTCCGCGATCTCCTCGATCGTCGCCCGCAGGTAGCCGTCATCGTCGAGGTTGCCGATGATCTCTTCGGCGGCGACGCGGACGTCCGACTCGACGACCGTCAGGCGGACCTGCTCGTCCAGGTGGTCCGCCAGCGAGGTCGGGGTCCCGACGAAATTCTCGTACCGCGTCTCCTCGTGCTCCTCCTGCTGGACGAGGCTGCGTTCCTCAGGCGGCCCGAAGATCACCTCCGAGATGTCGAACGGGAGGTCCGGGGCCGCTTCGCCCGCCTCGGACGTCGCCATCTCGGGCGCCGCCTCGGTACGCGGACCCTCGGGCGCGGCCTCTCCCTGACCGTCGCCCTCGGGGCCGGGTGTGTCGTCCGGTGGCGCCTCCTCGAGGAGGGGATTCTCCTCCAGCTCCTTCTGCAGGAGCTCCTGGAGCTCCACCGTGGAGAGCTGCAGGAGGTGGATCGCCTGCTGGAGCATCGGCGTCATGACGAGACGCTGGGTCTGGCGGAGGCTGAGACGGGCTTCCATGGCCATCGGCAGGCGTCCTATCCGGCGGTCACGACGGCCCTGGGGGCGGTGCCTGCGGCGCCCCGCACGGCCCGCGGGAGGCTAGAGCGAGAACTTCTCACCGAGGTAGATCTCCCGCGCCTTCTCGTTGGTGGCCAGCTCGTGGGCCTTTCCGGACACCAGGATCTGGCCGCCGTAGAGGATGTAGGACCGGTCGGTGATCGAGAGGGTCTCGCGGACGTTGTGGTCGGTGATCAGGACCCCGATCCCCTTCTCCTTGAGCCGAGCCACGATGCTCTGGATCTCGGCGATCGCGATGGGGTCGATGCCAGTGAACGGCTCGTCCAGCAGGATGTAGTTGGGGGCGGTGATGAGGCACCGCGTGATCTCGAGGCGACGCCGCTCGCCGCCGGACAGCGTGAAGGCTCGCTGCTTGGCCAGGTGCTCGAGGCTCAGTTCCCGGAGCAGGCTGTGGAGTCGCTCCTGGCGCTCTCGGGGATTGAGGTCGATCGTCTCGAGGATCGCGAGGAGGTTCTCCTCGACCGTCAGCTTCCTGAAGACGGAGGACTCCTGCGGCAGGTAGCCGATGCCTTGCCGGCATCGACGGTACATGGGCAGGTCGGTGATGTCCTGACCGTCCAGGATGATGCGGCCCCGATCCGGCGTGAGCAAGCCGACGACCATGTAGAACGTCGTCGTCTTCCCCGCCCCGTTCGGACCGAGGAGGCCGACCACCTCGCCGCGATCGATGCTGACGTTCACGTCATTCACGACCTTCCGATGTCGAAACGTCTTCACGAGGCCGTGCGCCTCGAGACCCATCCAGTCCGTGCCCTGCCTATCCGCAAGCGCCCGGGCGCTTCTCGTCCTTCTTGGCGCCGGACGCCGCGGCTCCTCCCGCCTTGTCCTCGTCCCGCTTCGGGTAGAAGACGGACTTGACGCGGCCCTGAGGGCCGGACCGCACCGTGCTGCGGTCGTCAGCCAAGAACATCTCGATCTCCTCGCCGGTCACCACGTTGTCCTCCTGCCACACCTTGGCGTCGCCGATGAGCAGGAGCTTCTGGTCGTCGTCGTAGTACTCGGCCCGTTTCGCGGTCCCCGTGCGGCAATCTTCCGTGACGATCTTGACGTTCCCCGTCGAGATGATGCGGAGCACCCGCTCGCCCTTGTCGTCGAGGTAGACCTCCATCCGTTCCGCGGTCTGGACGGAGTTCTCCTGCTTGGCGATCACGTTCCCGGTGAACACGACGAGCCCTTCCTTCTTGAAGGCCTCCATCCGGTCCGCATCGATGACGATGGGGGCGTTCGACCGGGGGCCGACCGACTTGTCGCCCGACTTCGCGGGCGCCGGCTTGGGTGCGGCGGCCGGGGGGCCGCTTCCGCTCCGGGGCGCGGGGGCGGGAGCCTTGGTCTGGGCGACCAGCGGGGACACGCCCGCGCCCAGCGCCAGCAGCACGGCCAGGACGAGTGCGGCGCTCCTCATGACTTGCTCCTCGGAAAGAGAGAGAGGTTCGACTTCGCGCGGTCCGTGATCACGACCCGGACGTTCCGGCCGATGGCCGCCGTCTCCTCCTGCATGCGGACCGCGAGCCCGGTTCCGGTGATCGTCGTGCCCTCCCGGCTGATCTCCACGGCGTCGTCGGTGGCGAGGGCTCGGTGCTCGTTGTCCCAGCCCAGGGTGGCCGTCCGCATCTCGAGACCGTCGCTCGACCGGATCACCACGTTTCCCGTGAGGGTGACGTTCCGCCGGTTGTTGTCCAGCGTCCCCTCGTCGCTCGTGACGGTCCAGTCCCCGTCTCGGGAGAACACCTGGATCACGACCTTCCGCATCACGGTGATGCCCTTCTGGTCGTAAACCTCCGCCTGCTCGGCGTTGAGCGTCCACCGGAGGTTTCCGTCCAGGGTCTCGTTGATGTGGACGTCCTTGATCTGGTACTCGGCTTGCTGGGGGGGCTGCTGGACCGGTGCCGGCGCCCGGCGCCCGACGATCTTCCAGGCAACGACGCCCGACAGGCCGGCGAGCACGGCCAGGAAGCACACCAGGAAGAGTGTCGACAGGCGGCGCATTTTGATGACCGTCAGTGCGGGATACCCCAGCACGGCGCCCACGCTAGCACGAATCGTGCCGGGAGTAAACGTTCAAGACTCACCGAGGGTTCGCGGCTGACTCTTGGTCAGCCCGGCCAGCGATTCTGCGCCCTTAGAATTGCCTCCAGGGCCTCGCGCACGGCTCCAGCGCCCCCGGGCTGCCTCGTCACCCACCGGGCGGCCCGGCGGACGTCGGGCACGGCATCGGCTGGCGCCACGGCCAGGGCGACGCGGCCCAGCACCGGCAGGTCGGCGAGATCGTCCCCCATGGCCGCGACGACCTCGTCGCGGCAGCCGTGACGGCGGCAGAGGGTCTGATAGGCCGTCAGCTTGTCGGACACCCCCTGGTGCACCTCCGTCACGCCGAGCTCCGCGCACCGGCGGGCCACGGCCGCGGATTGCCGCGCGGACACCACGGCGACGACGAGGCCGGCGGCGATCGCCCGGACGATGGCCAGGCCGTCGTGAACGTGGAAGCTCTTCCATTCTTCGCCATCCGGCCCGAGCCAGAGCCGGCCATCCGTCAGCACACCGTCGACGTCGAGCAGGACGAGGCGAACGCGGCGAAGGAGCCCGGGGGTCGGCGCCTTCCCGGGACGCGGGCCGGCCCCGGCCCGGCGTCGGCCGGCGGCTCGCGGCCTCGCGTCGCGGTCAGGCAATCTTGGCCCGGAGGAGGTCGTGAAGGTGGAGGACCCCGTCAGGGCGGCCCTCGTCGTCGACGATGAAGAGCTGCGTGATGCTGTGGCGCTCCATCAGCTCGAGCGCCGTCACGGCCAGCTCGGCCCGCCCCACGGTCTTTGGGCGCCGCGTCATGACCGCGGCGGCTGTTGGCGGGAGCCGGCCGGCCCCGTGCTCCACGGCCCGCCGGAGGTCCCCGTCCGTCACGATGCCGGTCAGGCAGCCCGCGGGGTCCACCACCCCGGTGCAGCCGAGTCGCTTGGCGCTCATCGCCCGGATGACCGCCTCGAGAGGTGCCGATTCCGTGACGATGGGTACCTCGTCCCCCTGGTGCATCAGCTCGGCCACGCGTACCAGCCCCCGGCCGATGGCGCCTCCCGGGTGAAGGCGTGCCACGTCGTCGGGCCCGAGTCCGCGGCGCGTGAGAACGGCGATCGCCAGGGCGTCCCCGAGGGCGAGCGCGGCAGCGGTCGACGAGGTGGGCGTCAGGTTCATGGGACACGCCTCCTCGCGGACCGAAACGTCGAGGACCAGCTCGGCGTGCTGCGCCAGCCGCGAGGCGGGCCGTCCCGTCAGCACCACGAGCGGCACGGCCAGGCGCTTGATGGCAGGAACCAGGGCGAGGAGCTCCTCCGTCTCCCCGCTGTGGGACAGGGCCACCACGAGGTCGCCGCGTACCAGCATCCCGAGGTCCCCATGGACTCCCTCGGCGGGATGCAGGAACAGGGCGGGAGTGCCCGTGGCCGCCAGGGTGGCGGCGAGCTTCTTGCCCACGAGGCCGGACTTCCCCATGCCGGTGACGACCACGCGACCGCGGCATGTCTCGACGAGGGTGACGGCCTGCTCGAACCGGTGGTCCAGGCGGTCGACGAGCGCGCGCACCGCCTCGGCCTCGGTCTCGAGCACGCGCCGAGCCACCTTGAGGATGTCGTCGGCCGCGAAGGGGTCGGTCATGGAATGGCGGTGAGGGCGCTCCCGATCGCGCGGAGCTCTCGGAGGAGCCGGGGGAGCCGGCCGAGGGCGAGCATCGTCGGTCCGTCAGACGGGGCGCGCTCCGGATCCTCGTGGACCTCTATGAACACCGCGTCGACGCCGAAGGCCACGGCGGCGCGCGCCAGGGGCTCGACGTACTGGCGCTCCCCTCCCGAGCGGGTGCCTTCCCCGCCCGGCAGCTGCACGGAATGCGTCGCGTCGAAGACCACCGGTACCCCGAGGTTTCGCATCACCCGGAGACTGCGGAAGTCGACGACCAGGTTGTTGTACCCGAAGGTCGCCCCTCGCTCGGTGAGGAGCACGTCTTGGCACCCCCCGCCTCTCAGCTTCTCGACGACGTTTCGCATGTCCCAGGGCGCGAGGAACTGGCCCTTCTTGACGTTGACGGGGCGGCCGCTCCGGGCGCAGGCGAGGACGAGGTCGGTCTGGCGGCAGAGGAACGCGGGGATCTGGACGAGATCGAGAACCTCGGCCGCCGCCGGCACCTCTTCGGGCCCGTGGACGTCCGAGAGCACGGGGCACCCGAACGTCTCGCGCACGCGGCGAAGGACCCGCAGCCCTTCCCGGAGTCCGGGGCCCCGGTAGGACCGCCCGGACGACCGGTTGGCCTTGTCGTAGGAGGACTTGTAGACGAAGGGCACTCCCGCGGCCGCCGCGATCCCCACGAGGGTCTCGGCGGTGCGGAGGGCGTGGGCCTCGTCCTGGATCGCGCAGGGCCCCGCGAGGAGCGCGAGCGGGTATCCGCCGCCGATCCGGACGGAGCCAACCGAGACGACGCGCGTCGCCACGTCCGTCCCGTCGGGCATCCGGTCAGCGGCCGACGAAGTAGTAGTCGAGGCCGATCTTTCGGGTCCCATAGAGCTTGTTGCGGGTGGCTTCCTGGCAGACCTCCGCGTTCTTCCCCCGGAGCTCGGCGCACACGCGCTGCGCTGCCGGCGCGTCCAGCTCGGCCAGCTTCTCGACGACGCCCTGGATGCAGAGCCACTGAGCGGCCGCCGGGCCTGCCTCGCACACGTCGTGGATCCGCGCCGGCGTCTGGGCGACGGGGCCGACGCTGGCGTGCCCGATCCCGTGAAAGCACGCCGGCTGGACGCGGGCCGGAAGCCCCAGGCACTCCTTGGTCACCGCCTCGATTCCTTCCCCGCGGCTGGCGGCTCGCGCGAGCATGAAGAACACCTTGTACCGGTAGCAGGCGGCCGCGAAGCGCTTTGCCTCGTCGCAGGGGTAATGGTCGGCGCGGGCCGAGATCTGCTTCTGGTAGGTCATGAACACCTGCATGTACGCCCCGGACGCGCAGTAGTACTGGTAGGCGCGTTCCCCGACCGCCTCGCAAAGGGCCAGGGCTCGCGGGATGTCGTAGTCGGACACGTAGGCGGCACCGTGGCCGACCCCGTGGACGCAGTCGCCCTTCTTGTGGATCTGACGGAAGGCATCCCCGTCGCACAGGGTCGCGATCCGATCGCGGAGCGAGCCGGGCCGCTCGGTGAACGCCTCCATCAGGACGCCGTGCATGCACCCCGAGACGCAGCGGGTCTGGCAGGCCTGGAGAACCGCGGGCATGTCCCGCGTGACCGCGTAGGCGGCCTTGCCCAGCTCGTGCGCGTGGTCGTGGCAGCTCGGGAATCCGCTCTCCAGCGCGTCGAGCAGCCCGGAGACGCCGAGCCGCGGGATCCACGCCTCGAGCACCTTGCGCCGGCCGTCTCCCGGGACGCTCCGGTACTCCGAGAGAAAGCGCTGGCGGAGGGCGGGATCGGATTGCGCGGCGGACGCCGGCCCCGGCGCGCGCTCCTCGAAGACGGACGGGGGCGCCGCCGTCGCCGCGATTCCCGCCCCCGCCACGAGGAGGATCGCAGCGAGCAGGCGGACGACCTGCCTCACCGGCTCCCGTGGCGCAGGGCGGCTCCGATGAAGCCGGCGAAGAGGGGGTGCGGTGCCCAGGGACGCGACCGGAACTCGGGATGGAACTGCCCGGCGACGAACCAGGGGTGATCGGGGAGCTCGACGATCTCCACGAGCTGCTTCTCGGGCCACACGCCCGAGACGCGGAACCCGTTCTTCTCGAGGAGCTTCCGGTACTCGTTCGAGACCTCGTAGCGGTGCCGGTGGCGCTCCTCGATGTGGGTCCCGCCGTACTCGCGCGCCGCCAGCGAGTCCTCGGCGAGCGCGATGGGATAGAGCCCGAGGCGCATGGTGCCGCCCTTGTCCTCGATCGTCCGCTGCTCCGGCAGGATGTCGATCACCGGGTGCGGCGTGTTTGCGTCGAACTCGGCCGAGTTGGCGCCGGCGAGCCCCGCCACGTGCCGCGCGAACTCGATCACCGCGCACTGGAGACCCAGGCAGATGCCGAGGAACGGCACGCCTCGCTCCCGCGCGTACTGGGTCGCCTCGACCTTGCCCGGGATGCCCCGGTCGCCGAAGCCGCCCGGGATCAGGATGCCGTCGACACCCGTGAGATGCGCCTC
>JBGQGN010000017.1:0-16642 GCA_041497395.1 Methylomirabilia bacterium | reverse complement strand
CTCTTCATAGAGGTCGGGTGGGAAGTAGCCCTCGGTGGGAAGGACGAATGGTGGCCGGAACACGTGCAGAAGAAGGATCTCGGCGCCGAACAGCCGCCCGAGCCGCCGGGTCTCGTCCCAGGCCGGCTCCGACACGGAGGACAGGTCCGTCGCGTAGACGATTCGGTGGATTGTAGTCACAGGCCCCCTCATCACCGACCGTGAGGTCGACGCTCTGTCATCATCCAGAGCCTTGCGGCTCCCTCCCTCGACGGTGCAACGATGGTGCCGTGGTTACGCCGCTGGGCGGGTGCCTCCCGCCACGGGCTCGCGGGGTCGCCTGCCCCGGTTTGCGACCTCGATGGGGTCCATCGAGAGCCGCACGACTCGGTGCAGGGGAGAGGTCGGATGCCCCATCGCCGGGACACCTGGGGTATGCGGGCCTCACCAACTCGCTGGCCGCTCACCTGGGCCCGGTCGCCAGGCCACGCGTGCCCGGTTTCTGGGGAGTGGCGGCGGGGCGACCTCCTCCCGAGCTCGTCGAGGCGGACAGAACCCGAGGCTGCCAGGCGCCCCACTGACTCAGGCATGCTCCGTCGGGCGGCTGCCACGGCGGAGGCGGCTATCTCTCATGGCGCCGATCGAGCGGCTCGCGGCCATCGCGACCGAGCCGGGCGTGACTCGCCCGGGACGGGACGTCAGACGACGTGGGCCTGCCGCAGCGAGGCGATCTCCGCGGCGGTGAGTCCGAGCTCGCCCAGGACCGCGTCGGTGTCGGCGCCGAGGGGGCGGGGCGGGGTGTCGACGCGCGGTCCGCCGGCGGCGAACCGGAAGCTGGCCACCGGCACCGTGAGCGGCCGGTCGACATCCGGGACCGTCTCGAAGCGGTGGAGCAGGTTCCGCTGCCCGAGCTGCTCGAGCTCGAGCGCCTCGGCGACGTTCCGCATGCGGGCGGCCGGCACGTGGATCCCCGCGAGGAACGCCTCCCACTCCTCGGCGGTCCGCGTGAGCATGACCTCGCGGAGGGCGGCGGCCATCTCCTCCCGATGCTCCTCTTGGTCCGACACCCGGCTGAGCGCCGCGAGGTCCGGGCGGCCGAGCGCGTTCCAGAGGCGCCGGTGCTGGCCCGCCCGGAACGAGCCCAGCATGAGGACGCCGTCCTTGGTCTGGTAGGCGCTCACCCCCGCGTACTCGAGATCGTTCCCGCGGGGCTTCGGAGGCACGCCGCTCCAGAGGCAGGCCGTCAGGGTCGAGCTCATGAGCATCATCGCCGCGTCGAGCATCGCGCAGTCGATGCGCTGGCCCCGCCCCGTGCGCTCGCGCTGGAACAGCGCCGACGAGACCGCGAAGGCCGCGCTCAGCCCGCTCGCGTAGTCGATGACCGGCGCGCCCGTCTTCACCGGCGGCATTCCCGGCCAGCCCGTCGTGCTCATCAGGCCCGAGATGGCCTGGATGACGCAGTCGTAGGCGTTGTGCTCGGCCTTGGGGCCTTCCTGGCCGAAGCCGGTCATCGAGCAGTAGATGAGGCGCGGGTTGATCTGCCGGAGGTCCTCGTAGCCGAGACCGAGCGCCGCCATCGCCCCGGACCGGAAGTTCTCCACCAGGACGTCGGCGCCGACCACCAGGCGCTTCAGGATCTCCCGGCCCCTCGGATCCTTGAGGTCGAGGGTGAGACAGCGCTTGTTCGCGCCCTGGGTAAGGTACCCCGTCCCCATGAGGCGCCGGTTGAGCGTCCGGTCGCACCCCGTCTGGCGGGCGATGTCGCCCTGGCCGGGCTCCTCGATCTTGATCGTCTCCGCTCCGAGGACGGCGAGCTGGTAGGTGCAGAACGGGCCTGCCAGCACGTGGGTGAGGTCCAGGATGCGAATACCTTCGAACGGGCGCGGGGCGCCTCCGGTCATCGTCGGGGTCCTCCGGGACTCGTCAATCCGAGTCATGCTCGTGTCGCGGGTGCGGCTCGCCGGGCCGGGAGCCGCGACCCGCGGGGATCGTAGAGAAAGGGGCGGGACTTGTCAATCGGAGCAGCGGCCTGGTATTGACAAGGGAGTAAAGACCTCCTATCGTCCGGCGCATGCGCTTCCGGGGTCCTCGGAGGCGGTCGCTCCCGTCGCCGGGTCCCGAGGGCAACGCGTGGCGCGGCGCGCGGTGAGCGGCGGGAAGGAGCGTGCCATGAGGTCAGGCAGGTTCGTGAGCGTACGTGCGGTGACCGCGGTCGCGCTCCTGATCGCTGCAGGGCTCGGCATGCCGCGAGGCCTCCCGGCGCAAGGCGGGTTCCCGGGCGGCAAGCCCATCACGCTGATCGTCCCGTACGCCGCGGGCGGTACCACCGACAGCGGCGCCCGGCTTCTCGCGGCGCGCCTGGACGAGGAGCTCTCGACCCGGGTCCAGGTCGTCAACCGGGCCGGCGCGGCGTCCCAGGTCGGGCTCCAGGCGCTCCTGGCCTCGCCCCCGAACGGGTACACGCTCTCGTACGCGGTTCTTCCGACGGTGATCACGCACTACTCGGATCCCGAGCGCGAGCCGCCGTACGGGCGCAAAGACTTCCGTCCAGTGGCCCACCATCACCTCATCCCCGCCATGATCGCCGTGTCGACGAGCAGCCCGTACAAGACGCTGAAGGAGTTCATCGAGGCGGCGCGGGCGAACCCGGGAAAGATCACGATCAGCGACAGCGCGCTGATGGGCAACCCGCACCTCTCCGTGCTGATGCTGCAGAAGGCGGCGGGCGTGAAGTTCGCGTCCGTCCACTTCGACGGCGGCGCCCCGTCGGTGACGGCGCTGCTCGGGGGGCACGTGCAGGCGGTGGCCGGCGGGATCTCGGACGCGGTGCCGCACGTGAAGACCGGGAAGTTCCGGGTCCTCGGCATCGCGGCCGAGCAGGAGAGCGAGTTCCTGCCTGGGGTGCCGACCATGAAGTCCCAGGGGTACGATGTGATCACGGTCTCCGCCACGGGCATCGTGGCCCCGGCCGCGACCCCGAAGGAGGTCGTGGACACTCTCACCGCGGCCATCCGGAAGATCGTGGAGAGCGACGATCACAAGAAGAAGCTGAACGCCCTGGGCGTCTCGGCCCACTACCTCAACCCCGACGACTACGCGGCGTTCTGGGTGAGTTACGAGGCGCGGGTCGCGCCGCTCGTGAAGGAGCTTCGGGCGGCGCCCTGACGGGGTGAGTCGCCCGCGGAACCCGGCGGGCGGGCGGCATCGCGCCGGCCGCCACCGGGCTTCGGGAACCGTGAACCTGCCACGCGACAGACGGAGGCTGGACTCGAGATGACGAGCAAGAAGCTCAAGTTCTTCCGGATGGAGACGGACAGCCGAGGCATCACGGTCGTGACCTTCGACCGGCCTCCCGTCAACGCCGTCTCCTTCGACGTCTACCCGGACATCCGGGACCTGTGCGAGATCATCGAATCGACGGACGACACCCGGGTGGTCGTGCTCACCGCGCCGCCGAACGCCCGCGCCTGGTGCGGTGGCGCGGACGTGCGGGACTTCCTCCCCCTCGATCATGCGAGCCGCATGGCGCGCTACGCGCTGATCAACGAGTGCCTCCCGCGCTTCTACAATCTGGACCGTCCCGTCATCGGCGCGGTCAACAGCCACGCCGTGGGCGTCGGGCTGGTCCTCGCCGCCTTCTGCGACATGCGGGTGGCCTCCAAGGACGCCTTCTTCGCGTGCCCCGAGATCGACCGGGGCGTGCTGGCGGGCGGCGGCTCCTTCTTCACACGGCTCAACATGCCGTCGGGCCGGATCCGCGAGATGATCTACACGGGCCGGCGGTTCATGGCGGAGGAGCTGCAGCAGAACACGGGTTTCTTCAACTACATCGTGCCGAAGGACCAGGTGATGCCGAAGGCGATGGAGCTGGCGGCCGTCATCGCCGGCAAGAGCCTGGCGGCGCTGAAGGCGAACAAGCTCTGCAACAACGCCTCGGAGACGATGAACTGGACCGAGGCGTACAAGCTCTCGCAGGCGAAGAGCGCGGATCTCACGATCACGAAGGACGCCAAGGAAGGGATCCGCGCCTTCCTGGAGAAGCGGCAGCCGAAGTACACCGACCGGTAGGAGACCCTCGCGTCTCTCTCGGGCGGTCGGTGACGGTGTACGGGCTCCTGGTCGTGGAGGGGCCGTGAAGCGCGCCCATCAGGTGACGGCCGTCGTCTGTCTCGTGTTCGCGGCCTTGGTCATGCGCCGGTCGCTGGCGATGCGGCTCCACACGCCGCTCGGCCCGGGGCCGGGCTACTTCCCGTTCTGGCTCGCCGTGATCTTCGGGGGGCTCGCCGTGGTCATGCTGGTCCAGGCGACCGTGGGGCGATCGGCGGCCGGGCCGGCCGACCTCGTCGCGACCTCTGCCGGCTACCGGCGCATCGGGGCGATCCTCGGGGCGCTGGTGGGCGCGGTGGTCCTGATGAATCCCCTCGGCTTCCGGCTCACCTCGCTGGCCTTCTACCTGTTCCTGCTGACCACGCTCCGCCGGCCGAGCTGGGTGGTGACCCTGCTGGTCGCCGTCGCGGGCAGCTTTGGCGTGTATCACGTGTTCGCCAACTTCCTCCGGATCACGCTCCCCGTCGGTCTGCTCGGGATCTAGCCGGCGGCGTGGGATCGGTGCGAGACAAGGTTGGAGAGTCTCCACTCCCTGACGGGCGGATTCGCCACCGCGCTCCAGCCGACCAATCTGCTCTTCGCGGTGATCGGCTGCGTGCTGGGGACGCTCGTCGGCATCCTGCCGGGCATCGGCCCGGTGGCCGGCACGGCCATGCTGATCCCGCTCACCTTCACGATCCCGCCGACGGCCGCGATCATCATGCTGGCGGCGATCTACTACGGAGCGATGTACGGCGGCTCCCTGACGTCCATCCTGGTGAACGTGCCCGGCGAGGCCGCCTCGGCCATCACGTGCCTCGATGGCTACGCGATGGCCAAGCAGGGACGGGCCGGGGCGGCCCTGGCCGTCGCCGCTCTGGGATCCTTCATCGGCGGGACCGTCGCCACCTTCGGGCTGGTGCTGCTGGCGCTGCCGCTCACCCAGGTCGCCCTCCGCTTCGGCCCGCCCGAGTTCTTCTCGCTGATGGTGGTGGGCCTCTCGCTCGTGACCGGGCTCGCCAGCGGATCGCTGGTGCGGGCCCTCCTCTCGGCGGTCTTCGGCCTCCTGATCGCGATGGTCGGCGTCGACCCGGTCATGGGCGCCCCGCGCTTCACGTTCGGCCTGGCCGAGCTGCAGGACGGGTTGCAGCTGGTGCCGGTCGCAATGGGGCTGTTCGGGATCGGCGAGATCCTGGTCAACGCCGAGGGGGCGACGGGCCAGGTGTTCGCCGCGCCGCTCCGATCGCTGATGCTGACGGCGCAGGACGTGCGGGACTCGTGGCGGCCGGTGCTGCGCGGGACCGGGATCGGCTTCTTCATCGGCCTCATTCCCGGGGTGGGGGCGGTCGTCCCGACGATCATCTCCTACGTCACGGAGAAGCGTCTGTCGCGGACGCCGGAGCGGTTCGGGAAGGGAATGATCGCGGGGGTGGCCGGGCCCGAGACCGCCAACAACGCCTACGCGAACGCGGCGCTCATTCCCCTCTTCACGCTCGGCATCCCCGGGTCGCCCACGGTGGCCGTGATCATGGGCGCCTTCATGATGAACGGCCTCATCCCCGGGCCCCTCTTGTTCCAGGAGCACGCCGACGTCGCCTGGGGCGTGATCGCCAGCCTCTACATCGGCAACCTGATCCTCGTCATCCTGAACCTGCCGTTCATCCCCCTTTGGGTGGCCATCCTCCGGGTGCCGTACGCTATCCTCTACACGGTGATCCTGGGTTTCTGCGTACTTGGAGCGTACAGCCTGAACGGCAGCGTGTTCGACGTGGGCGTGATGACAGCCTTCGGAGCCATCGGCTACCTCCTGAGGAAGCTCGACATTCCGGCGGCGCCCATGGTCCTCACGATGGTGCTCGGGCCGCTCATGGAGCGGGCCCTCCGGCAGTCGCTGGAGATCTCGGGCGGAGACGTCTCCATCCTCTTCACGCGGCCGATCTCGGCCGCGGCCCTGGCCATCGCGGCCGCGTTCGCCGTTACCTCGCTGTTGCAGGTCGCCCGGAGCGTGAAGGCCCGGGATGCTGAGGTGTGATGGATGCCCGGCGCCCGGGACCGTCGACGAAACGAACAGCCTGAACCACAGCCAACCAACGGGAGGTGCACGATGAAGTGCACGACGAAGAGCGTGCTTGGAGCGCTGGCGCTGGCCCTCGGGGTCGTCGCGCTGGGAGTGTGGTCACCGGACAGGCCGGCACGCGCGCAGGAGACGCCGCGGGCGGGAGGGGAGCTCGCGTACTCGGTGCTCGCCGAGCCGCCGTCGTTCGACGCGCACCAGGAGGCGACGTTCGCCGTGCCGCACTCGACGGCGCCGTTCTACAGCCTTCTCGTGAAGTTCGACCCCTTCGAGTACCCGAAGATCGTGCCCGATCTGGCCGAGTCCTGGACCATCTCCCCCGACGGCAAGGTGTACGAGTTCAGGCTCCGGGACGGGGTCAAATTCCACGACGGCTCGGTCCTGACGTCCCACGACGTCAAGGCGAGTCTGGATCACGTCATCTTCCCGCCGACGGGCGTCACGAGCCCCAGGAGGGCCGTCTACGCGCAGGTTGAGGCGGTGGAGGCGCCCAACCCCCGCACGGTGCGCGTGCGGCTGAAGCGAGCGCAGCCGGGAATGCTGACGTTCCTAGCCTCGCCGTGGAACTACATCTACAGGGCGGATCTGCTCGAGAAGGATCCGCACTGGTTCAAGAAGAACGTCATGGGCACCGGGCCCTTCAAGCTGGCCGAGTACGTCCCCGGGTCGCACGTGCTGGGCAAGAAGAACCCCGACTACTTCATGAAGGGGCTACCGTACCTCGACGGCTTCCGCGCGCTGTTCATCACGGACGGCGCCGCGCGGGTCGCCGCCCTCCGGGGCGGGCGCGTCGCCGCGGACTGGGTGGGCGCGACGCCGGTCCTGGACCAGGCGAGCCTGAAGCAGGCGCTGGGGGACAAGATCGTCATCCAGAAGAGCAACTGGACGTGCGTGCTCACGATCGCCTTCCACCACGAGAAGAAACCATTCGACGACCCGCGTGTGCGCCGAGCCCTCAGCCTCGCCCTGGATCGTCGCGAGGCCGCCCGCGTCCTGAACGATTTCACCGAGTACGGGACGGTGGCCGGCATCAGTCAGCCCGGCGCGCCGTACGCCATGCCGCCGGCGGAGCTGGAAAAGATCCCCGGCTACTGGCCGGACATCGAGAAGAGCCGGGCGGAGGCCAAGCGGTTGCTCAAGGAGGCGGGGATCCCCGACGGCTTCTCGTTCCCTTTCACGAACCGCGCCATCACGGGCGCGCAGCGGGTCGGCGTCTACGTCATCGACCAGTGGCGTAAGATCGGCCTCAACGCGACGCACCGGGCGCTCGAGACCGGCCCTTACTTCACCGCGCTCCGGTCAGGTGACTTCGAGACCTCGGTGGACTTCTCCTGCGACTTCGCCGACGAACCGGACCTGCAGCTGACCAAGTACCTCTCCTCCGACAAGAGCCCCATCAACTACAGCCGGTACACGGACGGGACGCTCGACGAGCTCTACGAGCGGCAGAGTCGCGAGCAGAACATCGACCGCCGCAAGCAGCTCGTCTGGGAGTTCGAGCGCCGCGAGCTGGGAGAGATGGCTCACCAGGTGATCATCCTCGGCCAGGTGCGGGCGGTGGCCCACTGGGACTACGTGAAGGGCTGGAAGGTGACGCCCTCCCACTACCTCAATCAGGACCTCGCAACGGTCTGGCTCGCACGCTAGCGAGCGGCCGGCTCTCGACGGACGGAGCGTGGCTCCTCGTGACGGCGGCGTCCCCGTGGACGCCGCCGCGCGCGGGGAGCGCGCTTCATCCGTCGGGAGCTGACCGGCGATCCCCTCGAGATGCGGACCTACGTGCTGAAGCGCCTCTTGCTGATGGTGCCGACGCTGCTTGGCGTCGCCACGATCGTGTTCCTCCTGCTGCGCGTGCTTCCCGGGGACGTGGTGCTGCTCCGCCTTGCCGGCGAGGGCGGCAAGGTGGCCGACGACGTGCTCCGGGCGGAGCGGGCTCGCCTGGGGCTGGACCATGCGCTCTGGCGGCAGTACCTGGACTGGATCTCGGGACTCGGGCGCGGGGATTTCGGGCTCTCGATGTGGACCGGCCGGCCGGTAGCCCAGGAGATCCGGATCAGGCTGACGCTGAGTCTCGAGCTGACGGCGCTGGCGACGCTCCTGGCCGTCGCGGTCGCGATCCCGCTGGGCACGCTGGCCGCGCTCCGACGGGCGACGTGGGTCGACCACGTGCTGCGCGTGTTCACGCTCTCGGGCCTGTCCCTGCCGTCATTCTGGCTCGGCGTGCTCATCGTGCTGCTGCTTCTTCGCCTGTTCGGCTGGAGCCCGCCGCTCACGTTCACGTCGTTCTGGCAGGATCCGGTGGCGAACCTGAGCCAGCTCATCTGGCCCGCGCTCGTGGTCGGGTTCCGGAGCGCGGCCCTGTCGGCGCGCATGATGCGGTCCGCTCTCCTCGAGGTCCTGGGCGACGACTACATCCGGACGGCGAGGTCGAAGGGGCTCTCGGAGCGCGCGATCGTGCGGCGGCATGCCGTGCGGAACGCGCTCTTGCCGGTGATCACGGTGGTCGGCCTGGAGTCGGCCGTCATCCTGGGGGGCCTCGTGGTCACCGAGCAGGTCTTCAACCTGAACGGCCTGGGGAAGCTTCTCCTGGAGGCCGTGACGCGACGGGACTACACGCTGACCCAGGCCCTCGTCATGCTCTCGGCGTCGACCTTCGTGGTGATGAACCTCCTGGTGGACCTGTGCTACGCGTGGCTGGATCCCCGCATCCGGTACCGCTAGCCTCGGGGCCCGCCTCCTCTCGGGCGCGCCTGTGGCGCCTCGTGCGGGCGTATCCGCTCGGCGCCCTCGGGGCGGTCGTCCTCGGCGCGATGGTGGTGGCGGCGGTCTTCGCGCCGTGGCTCGCGCCGTACGATCCCCTGGGGACCAATTACTCCATGCTGGTCCGGCCGCCGAGTGCCGCGCATCCCCTGGGGACCGACCAGTTCGGCCGCGACGTGCTGAGCCGCATCATCTTTGGCGCGCGCACGGCCCTGTTCGTCGGCCTGGCGGCCTCCTTCGTCAGCGCCACGCTCGGTGCCCTGGCGGGGGTGACGACGGCCTACGTGGGCGGGAAGGTGGACCTGATCGCGCAGCGCGTGGTCGACATGCTCCTGTGCTTTCCGCTGATCATCCTGGCCATCGCCGTGGTCGCCGTCCTCGGCGCCGGAACCCTCCAGGTCATCGCGGCCATCATCGTGCCCATGCTCCCGCGGGCGACGCGCGTCGTGCGCGCGAGCGCGCTGGCGATCCGGCAGATGCCGTACATCGAGGCCGCGCACGCCACGGGGGTGGGCGCATTTCGCGTCATCGGCCGCCACGTGCTGCCGAACGTGGCCGCCTCGTACATGGTGATGCTGACGGCGTTTCTCGCCGAGGTGATCGTGCTGGAGGCGAGCCTGAGCTTCCTGGGGCTGGGCGTGGTCGAGCCGACTCCCGCGTGGGGCGTGATGCTGCGGGACTTCGCGGGCCAGTACGCGGAGGCGGCCCCGTGGCTCCCGCTGGCGCCGGGGGTGGCGATCAGCCTCGCGGTGTTCGCCTTCAACCTGCTGGGGGATGCCGTGCGGGACGCGCTCGATCCGCGCCTGCGAGGATGAAGGATCTGGAGCAGAATATGCCATCGGAGGACCATCGATGAAGCGGAGCACGGAGCGGATCCTCACGACACACACGGGGAGCCTGCCCCGGCCGGCCGATCTGGTCGAGCTGCTGCGGAAGCGTGACGTGGGCGAGCCGGTGGACGAGCACGCGTTCGACGCGGCGGTGCGCGCCGCCGTCGGCGACGTGGTGCGGAAGCAGGTCGCCGCGGGCCTCACGGTCGTCAACGACGGCGAGCAGGGCAAGCCCGGCTACGCGACCTACATCAAGACCCGGGTGACAGGATTCGGCGGGCAGAATCGGGTCACCACCGCGTGGGCCGAGGGGCGCGAGTTTCCGGAGTACGTGGCGCGCCGCACCGGGAACACCAAGTCGAGCTTCCTGCGGCCGGTCTGTGACGGTCCCATCGAGTGGCGGGACTTCGCCGCCGTACGCCGCGAGATCGACACCCTGAAGGCGGCGGTGAAGGGCGCCGGGGCGGAGGAAGTGTTCATGAGCGCCGCCTCGCCCGGGGTCGTCTCGATCTTCATGGCGAACGAGCACTACCCCAGCCGCGAGGCGTATCTCGAGGCGATCGCCCGCGTCATGAAGGACGAGTACGAGGCGATTCACGCGGCCGGGTTCGTGCTCCAGCTCGACTGCCCGGACCTCGCGATGAGCCGGCACAATCGCTTTCCCGACATGAGCCTCGAGGAGTTCCGGAAGATCGTGACGCTCCACGTGGAGGTCCTGAACGAGGCCACCAGGAGGATCCCGCCGGATCGGATGCGGCTCCACCTCTGCTGGGGGAACTACGAGGGACCCCATCACCTGGACGTGCCGCTCCGTGACATCATCGACATCGTGCTCCGGGCCAGGCCGGCGGGCATCTCGTTCGAGGGCGCCAATCCTCGGCACGAGCACGAGTGGAAGATCTGGAAGGAGATCCCGCTGCCGCCCGGGAAGGTGCTCATCCCGGGAGTCATCGACTCCACGACGAACTTCATCGAGCACCCGGAGCTCGTGGCGGACCGCATTGCTCGGTACGCGAGCATCGTGGGCCGGGAGAACGTGATCGCGGGGACCGATTGCGGGTTCGGCACCTTCGCCGACAACGACTGGATCGACCCCCGCATCGCCTGGGCGAAGCTCGCGGCGCTGGGCGAGGGCGCGCGGCGGGCCACCGACGAGCTGTGGCGCCGGCCGGCCTCGGGAGCCGCATGACACCCGAGCCCGGCGCGCGGCCGCGATCCGGCCCCCGGTACCTGGCGGTGACGGAGGCGCTGCGCGCGGAGATCACGGCCGCACCGCCCAACACGCTCCTGCCCACCGAGCAGCAGCTCGCCCGGCGCTTCGGTGTGAGCCGGCTCACCCTCCGCCGGGCGCTGGGGCTGCTCGAGCGGAGCGGCCTCGTGTCGCGCCAGCGAGGGCGGGGGACGACGGTGAGCCCGCCCAAGGTCAGCCGGCTCCTCGCGCCGCTCTACACGCTGGAGGAGGACCTCAGACGCCAGGGGCTCAAGCTGGAGACGCGGGTGCTGCGCTACGAGCCGAACACCGAGCCGTCCGAGCCCATCCGCGAGCGGCTCCAGCTTAGGCGGCGGAGCCGCGTGGCCGTCGTGGAGCTGCTCCGGCTGGTCGACGGCCAGGTGATCGCCCACGATCGCGCCTACGTGCCGACGCCGCTCGCCGCCCGCTTCCAGCCGGAGGAGGTGGGTGACCCCTTGCTGGAGGTGCTGCGCGACCGGGCTCGCGTGCAGCTCGGCCGGCTGGAGTGGGAGATCGAAATCCTCCCGAGCGGCCCCGAGGTCGCGCGGGCGCTCGGCATCACGTCCGGCGTTCTGGTCGTGGCCAGCCGGGCCACCGCGTACTCGCGCCAGGGGGTGCCGGTCTCCCGAAGCGAGCGGTGCTATCGCATCGATCGGGTGAAGTTCCACGTTGCGGCGCAAGATCTGCCGGACGCGACCGGCGGCGAGAAGGGGGCGTCCCGGGCGCGGGCGCCGCGACACCCGGGCACAGCGAGGGAGCGATGACCGAGCGACGACTACCGAGCGAGGCCGAGGTGCAGAGCTGGATCCGGGAGCGCAACAACTGGGGGCGCTGGGGCCCGGACGACCAGCGAGGAACGATCAACCTGATCACGCCGGCGAAGCGCGTGGAAGCGGCGCGGCTCTGCCGGACCGGCCGCAGCGTGTCGCTCTCCCGGCCCTTCCCCAAGGAGCCGGGGATCAACAACGCCTTCCCCGCTCAGCACTTCATGCGGACGATGGCGCGCGGGAAGGGCGGAGCCGCGCTCGACTACTACGGCATCTTCTACCACGGTGTCGCGTCCACCCACATCGACGCCCTCTGCCACACGTGGGACGAGCGCGCCATGTGGAACGGCCGGGACCCGAAGCGGGAGATCACCTTCGACGGCGCCACGTTCGGCTCGGTCGAGCACTGGCGGGAGGGGATCATGACCCGCGGCGTCCTTCTCGACGTCCCGCGGCACCGCGGGGTGCCGTCGGTGACCCAGGACCGCCCGGTCCACGGCTGGGAGCTGGAGGAGATCCTGGAGGCCCGCGGCCTCCGGCTCATGCCGGGCGACGCGGTGGCCGTCTACAGCGGGCGCGAGGCCTGGCAGGCGGCGAATCCGGACACGCCGTACGGCCGCCCCTTCGGCGCCGGCCCCGCCGTCCGACCGGGACTCCACGTGTCGTGCCTGCCGTTCCTGCGGGACCATGACGTGGCGCTCCTCGTCTGGGACATGCTGGATCACCTGCCCATCGGGTACGACATCGCGTGGTCGGTGCATGCGGCCATCTTCGCCTACGGGATGCCGCTGCTCGACAACGCGCTGCTGGAGCCCCTGGCGAAGGCCTGCGTCGAGGAGGGGCGGGACGAGTTCATGCTGATGATCGCGCCGCTCCCGGTGGTGGGCGGCACCGGCTCCCCGGCGAATCCGATCGCGGTGTTCTGATCCGCCGGCCGCAGGCGCCGGCGCGAGCCAAGTGGCCTTATCGCTCGCGCACGGACTGGATCTCCGCCTTTCCGACGACCGGCGGCAAGATCGTCCGTGAGTGGAGGTCAACGGAAAGGAGTCTCGAATGGCCAGCGCAGGGCGTCCCTCGGCCCATCCCGCCCCCGCAGTTTCCGCGCCCCCTCGCGTGGGCGATCCGTACCAGCCTCGGCCGGTTCGGTTCATCCGGCTGAAGCAGAGAGGCGACTGGCGGCTGAAGGTCTATGGCATCGCCACCCCCGGCCGGGCGCCGCGGGCGGAGTTCGTGGCCGCCGCGATGGACCTGGCCCGTGTCGCCCTCCCCGAGCCAGCGGTGAGCGACGAGCGCTACGGCGTGGGCATCGTGGTTGCGCACGACTCGGCGACGTGCTGCTTCGCGCTCTTCTACTGGTGGCAGTCGGCCAACGAGCTGCACCAGCGCGTGTACGCGGCCCCGCTCGACGACCCACGCGCACTGACCAAGCTGCCGGACCCCGCCGCCGGCTGCGTGTGGGAGCTGAGCGTCGTCGATTTCGAGCGACGGGCCTGGATCGAGGACGTGCTGGCGAATCCGAACGGCCCCGACATCGATCGCTACCTCACCCGCCGGTTCAACGCCGACGTGTAGCACGGCGGGCGGCGATCGCTCGGAGCCTGCTGACCACCACGACGGCTCCGGTGGCGCGTCCGGTAGCGTCGGGCGGTGCCCCGGTTGGCCGAGGAATATGCGACCACCCCGGCCCGGCGCGGCCACCGGAAAGACCGAGAGGGGAGCCTCGGGGCTCCCCTCTCTCGCGTCGAGCCTGGACCGGGGCCCGGCGGGCCTAGCCCTTGGCGTGCCGGGCGTAGATCTCCGCGATGGCCTTGTGGGCTTCCTCGACGGCCTTCTCGGCCGGCCAGTTCTCCACCAGGACGCGCTGGGTCATCTTGCCGATGACGTGCGTGTTGAGGACCTCGCCCGCCGCCGGAGTCGGCGAGCCGGCGTAGCTGACCGGGACACCCGTCTCCGCCAGCTGGATGAAGTGCTTGAAGACCGGCTTCTCACGCCAGAAGGGGCTGTCGAAGAGCCGCTTGTAGACGGGCACCCAGCGCCCGCCGGTCGACTGGACGATCTTGTCGTAGTTCGCGGGCTGCAGCATGTACTCGATCAGCCCCTTGCCGAGCTCCGGATACGGGCTCTTCTTGAAGAGGCCCAGCGACCAGGTGTCGATCTGGCTGATGCTACCGGCGGGGCCGGCGGGGACCGGGAAGATGCCCGTCACCTTCTGGAGGTCCTTGTCGTTGCCGTCAAGATAGGCGTAGACGCTGGTCGGGTTCATGACGAACGCCGCCTGCTTCGACTGGTAGGCCTTGTTGTTGCCGGAGTCGTCCCACGAGATCGCGCCCGGGGGGATGATCTTGTGGGTCTTGAACATGGCCTCGAGCACCTTGAGACCGGCGATGTTCCCGGGAGAGTTCATCGCGATCGTCTTGTTGTCCTTCTCGACCATCTTCCCGCCGTAGCACCAGAGCAGGTTCATCACGTTGTCGGTCGTGTCGAACGTGAGGCCGAGACAGATGCCGAACGCGAAGAGGCGGGGCGGCTCCTGGATCTTCTTGCTGGTCTCGATGAACTCGTCCCACGTCTTCGGATAGTCGACCTTGGCCTTCTCGAGCAGATCGAGTCGTGCGTGGACGGGCCACGGGTTCACGGCCAGGGGGGCACCGAGGTACCGGCCATTGACGCGGATGGCATCCAGGGTGGCCTCGAAGATCCCCTTGGGCTCCTTCCGCATCTTCTCGACCATGTCGGTGAGGTCGACCAGGTGGCCCTGGCTCCCGAAGAACTGGACGTTCGACTCGTAGAGCCGCATGACGTCGGGCGGGTTCCCGGCCTCGAGGGCGGCCGAGATCTTCTGGATGAACACGTCGTTGCCGACGACCGAGAACTCGACCTCCTCGTCCTTCAGCCCGGCCGATTTCGCGAACGCGTACACCTGGTCCTTCTGGAGCTGGTCCGCGATCGGGGTGAAGTTCGGAAGCTGCCAGAAGATGAGCTTCTTGGCCCGCTGAGCATGGCTCTTGTTGACCAGCCACCACGGGCTCGTCGTAGCGATCCCGGTCGCGGCCGCCGCCTTCAGGACCTGTCGTCGCGATACGCGTGCTTCTGCCATCGTGCTGTTCTCCTTGTGCGCCGGGTTAAACCGGCGAGGTGTTGTGAATGAAAGAGTCATACGGTGAAGGCGTAGCGCGCCACACCGGCCCCGAGTCATGCGCGGCCGTCCGCGAAGCGTTGACAGGGGTACGGACAGGCCGGGTATTCAGCCGCGAAAGCCTACTCCGGAGCGCCGACGCTGTAAGGAGAAGCGGAAGGCCACACCCGGCGCGTCGATATCGCGAGACGCGGCGGGGCTCCGCGCGGTCAGAGACCCCGGGCATGCCCGGATACACCTCGCGCGAGAACCGGGAGAGCCCCTGTCCGCCCGTGGGCGATGGAGCCACGGGCCGCGTCGGGAAGTCCATGGACACACGCCGACGATGAACGGCCAGGGGCAGTCGGACAGGCTCGTAGTACCGACGAAGTCTCCGAACAAGGCCGGGACACCGGTCGCGGAGGAGATGGAGGGAAGGGGCCTGGCCAAAGGGAACCTGATCCAGCACACCACGCTCCGGACGCAGGGCCGGGTGGGCGTGCACCAGGCGCTGGACCGGGTACGTGAAGTGGCCGAGAAGGACAAGACGGTGCGGTTCACGGCGCTCCTGCACCACATCGGCGACCCGGAAACCTTGCGGGCGGCGTACTTCGCGCTGAAGCGGGACGCGGCCCCGGGGGTGGATGGGGAGACGTGGCGGCACTACGGGGAGGCCCTTGAGGGGAACCTCGCGGATCTCTCCGCACGGCTGAAGCGAGGGGCGTACCGAGCGAAGCCGGTGAAGAGGACGTACATCCCCAAAGCCGATGGGCGGCAACGACCGCTGGGAATCCCCACCTTGGAGGACAAGGTGGTCCAGCGGGCCACGGCCGAGGTGTTGCACGCGATCTACGAAGCCGACTTCGTGAGCTTCTCGTACGGATTCCGGCCGGGGCGCAGCCCGCATGAGGCCTTGGATGCGCTGTACGCCGGGCTCCTGACGCAGAAGGTGAACTGGGTGCTCGATGCCGACATTCGTGGGTGTTTCGACGCCATCGACCACGGATGGCTGGTGAAGTTCGTCGAGCACCGAGTGGCGGACCAGCGCGTCGTGCGGCTGATCCAGAAGTGGCTCAACGCTGGCGTGTTGGAGGACGGGGTGCGAAGGTGGGCAGAGACGGGGACGCCCCAGGGCGGAAGCATCTCGCCGCTGTTGGCCAACCTGTACCTGCATCACGTCTTCGACCTCTGGGCCCGGGGGTGGAGGAAGACGCACGCCCACGGCGACGTGATCGTCGTGCGGTACGCGGACGACTTCATCGTCGGGTTCCAGTACCGGGAGGAAGCCGAGCGGTTCCTGGCCGAGCTGCGCGAGCGGGTGGCGAAGTTCGGCTTGGAGCTGCACCCCGAGAAGACGCGGCTGCTGGAGTTCGGCGCATACGCGGCCGAGCACCGGCAGCGCGCCGGCAAAGGGAAGCCGGAGACGTTCAACTTCCTCGGCTTCACGCATATCTGCGGGAAGAAGAGGAACGGGCGCTTCACGGTGGTGAGGCAGACAATCCGGAAGAGGGTGCAAGCGAAGCTCAGCGAGGTGAAGGCCGAGCTGCGGCGACGGTTGCACACCCCGATCCCGGTGGTGGGGGCGTGGCTGCGTCGGGTCATTCAGGGGCACCTGCAGTACTACGGGGTGCCAATGAATGGATCGGCGCTGTTCACGTTCTGTTTCCAGGTGGGGCGGCTCTGGTACCGCGCCCTGAGGCGGCGCAGCCAGACCGCCCGGCTCACCTGGGAGCGCATGCGGCGGCTCATCCAGCGCTGGCTGCCACCCCCACGCATCACTCACCCCTATCCCTTGAGGCG
>JBGQGN010000016.1:0-16778 GCA_041497395.1 Methylomirabilia bacterium | reverse complement strand
GTCCTGGCGGAGACCACGCTCGAGAAGATCGGGCGCACGGGCACGCTGGTGGTCGGGACGCGGACCGGCTCGCCGCCGTTCGGATTCATCGACAAGCAGAACAACTGGGGCGGCTTCTCCGTGGACCTCGCCAAGCTCGTACAGGTGAACGTCGAGAAGAAGCTGGGCAAACCGGTGAAGTTCGAGCTCAAGGAGTCGACCCCGGCCACGCGCATCCCGCTGCTGACCAGCGGTGCCGTCGATCTCATCGCGGGGACAATGACCATCACCCGGGCCCGGCGTGACAGCCTCGACTTCAGCTCGGTCTTCTTCGTGACGGGCGCCCAGTTCCTGGTCAAGAAGGGCAGCCCCATCCGGGGCGTCCAGAGCATCGCGGGCAAGCGCATCGGCGCCCAGCAGGGCTCGACCAACGAGAAGGCGCTGCGCGAGAAGTACCCGCAGGCGCAGCTGGTCGTGTTCCCCGACCAGCCGGCGGGGTTCACCGCGCTCGTCCAGGGCAAGATCGACGCCTACACGAACGACGGCGTGCAGCTGGCCGGCCTGAAGGCAAAGGCGCCGAGCCCGGGCGAGTGGGACGTGGTGGGCGAGTTCTACACCTACGAACCGTACGGCATGGCGATGCGCAAGAACGAGACGGACTTCCGGAACCTGGTGGACTTCACGCTCATGGAGGCCATCGAGAGCGGGGAGTACCAGAAGCTCTACGACAAGTGGTTCGGCCCCCAGGGCGAGGTGCCGTACCCCTTGTCCGAGACCGCCCGGATCTTCCTCCAGATGCAGGTCATCCCGCACTGAGCCCGCGCGTCGCGGGGCCCCGGCTGCCTGGCCGGGGTCCCGCGAAGGCCTCCGCGAAGTCCCCTGCGGAGCTCAAAGATGCCGCGGCCATTTCTCGCCCTCGCCTACCAGTTCCAGTGGAGCGTCCTCTGGACGAGCCCGTACGTCGGCTGGCTCGTGCAGGGCGTCCTGACGACGCTCGCGCTGGCGGGGCTCGCCTGGGCGCTGGCGGCCGTGCTCGGCGCGGTCTTCGGGGCGATCCGGACCGTTCCATCGCGCGTCCTCCGCGGGCTCGGCGCCACCTACGTTGAGTGCTTCCGCAATGTCCCGCTCCTGGTATGGATGTTCCTCTGGTACTTCGGCGCCCCTCAGCTCCTTCCCGTCGCGACCCAGGACTGGCTGAACCGGCACCACGGGGAGCTCCTGGCCGCGGTCGCGGCCCTCGGCGTCTATCACGGGGCGCGGATCGCCGAGATCGTGCGCGCGGGTATCCAGTCGGTTCCGGCTACCCAGCTGGAGGCGGCCCTGTCCACCGGCCTCACGCTGGTCCAGGCGTACCGCCTGGTGCTGCTGCCGATCGCGCTCCGGCTCATCGTGCCCCCGCTCACCAACGATTCGCTCAACCTGCTCAAGAACTCCTCGCTCGCCCTCACCATCAGCGTGGCCGAGACGACCTTTATGACCCGCCAGATCGAGAGCTACACCGCGAAGGGCTTCGAGGCGATCACGGCAGGGACGCTGATCTACCTGGGGCTCTGCCTCTGTGTCTCGACCATGATGGCGCGCGTCGAGCGCCGGGTGGCGATCCCGGGCCTCATCGTCCGGGGTGGGGGAGCCGCCCATTGACCGGCGGGTGTCCATGACCCTGGACTTCAGCGTCATCGCCGAGAACTGGCGTTTCCTCCTCGTCCAGGGGCTGCTCGGCATCGGGGCGTTCGGCGGCGGGACCATCGCGCTGGCGATCCCGACAATCGTGCTCGGCTTCGTCCTCGGGATCGTGGTCGCGCTGGGCCGCCTCTCGGGGCGGCCGTGGCTCCACTACCCGGCGTCGCTCTACGTCGAGGTGATCCGGGGCGTTCCGCTGGTCATGGTGGTGTTCTGGTTCTGGTTCTTCATCCCGATCGCGACCGGCGTCTCGCTGCCCCAGTACTGGGTGGCCCTCGTGGCGTTCGTCGTCTTCGAGGCGGCTTACCTCGGCGAGATCATCCGTGCGGGCATCCAGTCCGTTCCCCGCGGCCAGGTGGAGGCGGCGGAGGCCACGGGACTACCGTACGCGGCCACGATGCGCTACGTCGTCCTGCCGCAGGCGGTTCGGAACATGCTGCCGTCGCTCGTCACGCAGTTCATCGTCCTGGTGAAGGACACCTCGCTCGCCTCGATCATCGGGTACATGGACCTCACGAAGGCCGCCCAGACCGTCAACCAGCGCGAGATCCGGCCGTTCGAGCTCTATCTGTTCATCGCGGTCGTCTATTGGCTCCTCACCTACGGAATGTCACTCGGCAGCCGGGTCCTCGAGCGGCGGATGTCGGCGGGGACGCGCCGCCTGGCGACGGCGGCCAGCTCGTGATCGGGTGTGCCTCCGGCCTCCGGCTCCGGGCGCGGGCGCGCGTCAGCGTCCCCTTCCTCGCCCTGGCCCTGGGCTTCCTGACCGGGCTCGCCGGCTGCGGCGCGCTCCAGGACCAGGTGGCGCGACAGGACGCCGCCCTCTCGGACCTGAGGACGGCCGTCGACGGACTCCGCACGGACCTCCGGGGACTCCGCGAGGAGGTCGCCGGGCTCCGCGCGACCGGCGATGCCGAGGGTCGTCGGGCGGCGGCGGACCGGGAGACGGCGCAGGCCCGCGCTCGGGAAACGCAGGAGGCCCTCGAGGGACGTCTCGCAACAGCCGAGCGCCGGGTGGAAGAGCTGGCCGATGGCGTCACGGGGCTGGAGGTGAGCGTCGGGAGCCTGGCGGAGCAGTTCGTGCGGCTCGAGGCGGGGAGTCCCAGCGCGGTGGCGCTCCCCCGGGCGCGCCCGTCGGGACCCCGGCACCCGGGGCCCCCGATCTCGGCCGAGGAGCTCTTTGACCGCGGAATGGAGAGCTTCCGCGCGGGGGAGCTCGGCCAGGCGGTCCTGGACTTCGAGGAGTTCGCCGACAAGTACCCGGGGCATCCCCTGGCGCCGAGCGTCCAGTTCTGGATCGGCGAGGCCTACTTCCGAAGCCGCGACTTCGAGCAGGCGGCCAGCAAGTACCAGAAGGCGATCGATCTCGCCGCGACCGGAGAGCGGACCCCGGACGCCCTCCTCCGCCTCGGCCTTGCCCTCCGCTCGCTCCGTCGCGAGGACCGGGCGCGCGAGGTATGGGCCCGGCTCGTGCGCGACTTTCCAGACAGCGACGCGGCGCTCCGGGCCCGCGCCGTGCTCCGCCAGCCGGGCCGCTCGGTCCGGCCAGCGGAGCCGCGCTAGCAGGGGATCGCGCACAACCCTTCGCGAAACCGGGCGAATTCTCTCGTCTCGGTTCGGCCCTCGGCCGTCCGTTTTCTTGACGTTGCTTGGACGGGGTGTATATCATGGCGCTTGCTTTGCACATGTTTAGTGCTATTGAGCATGGTGTGGCGACGCTCGGGACGGTGACGGTGGCCGACGAGCGGTGGGCGTGGGTGTCGCTGGCTCTGGTCCCCGAAGTCACGGGGAATGCGCGGCGCTACCATGACCTCCTGCGCCTCGGGCCGCCCGCAGACCTCTTCCAGACGTCCCGTCGCGCTCTGGCCGGCGACGTGGGTGAGGAGACGGCCAGGGGGGTCGCCGGCTTCGACTGGCGGCAAGCAGCGCGCCAGCAGGCTGCGGTCGCCGCCCGGTGCGGCGCGCGCCTGGTGCTCCTCGGAGACTCGGAGTATCCCGCGTCGCTCCGCCCGATCGACCTGCCGCCGCCGTTTCTGCTGGTTCGGGGCGAGATCCTCCGCGAGGACGGGCTCGCCATGGCCATCGTCGGCTCGCGCCACGGGACCCCCTACGGGCTTCGGATGGCCGAGCGGCTGGGCGCGGACCTGGGCGCCCGCGGGGTGACCATCGTGAGCGGCTTGGCGCGAGGGGTGGACGCGGCCGCCCACCGGGGGGCCCTCGACGCCGGGGGCCGGACGCTGGCCGTGCTGGGCTCTGGCGTGGACGTGGTGTATCCACCCGAGAACCGCGGGCTGGCGGGCGAGGTGGTGAAGGCCGGCGCCGTGGTATCGCAGTTTCCGATGGGAACGGCGCCACTGCCCTACCATTTCCCGGCGCGGAACCGGGTCATCGCGGGTCTCACGCTCGGCACCGTGGTCGTCGAGGCCGCGGAGCGGAGTGGGGCGCTCATCACCGCGCGGCTGGCGGGAGAGCTCGGCCGGGAGGTCTACGCGGTGCCCGGGAACGTGTCGTCCGCCGGGAGCCAGGGCACGAACAGCCTGATCCAGGACGGCGCCAAGCTCGTCCAGGGCTGGGAGGACGTCGTGGCGGAGTGGTCCCGGGAGTGGCGAGGGGCGCTGCGACCGCTTCCCGCGCGCGGGCTGTCAGCGGAGCCGGAGACCGGGGCCGCGGACGAGCCCGGGGAGCGGGCAATCCTCGCGTTGCTGGGGGACGAGCCGGTCGCGGTCGACACGGTGGTGGAGCGAAGCCGGCTCTCGTCGGGCCAGGTGTCGGCGGGCCTCATGGCCCTCGAGCTACGCGGGCTCGTACGCCGGATCGCCGGACAGCGGTACGTCCGGAGCTAGAGGAGGAAGCGTGGCAGGACGGACGTCCCTGGTCGTGGTCGAGTCACCCACCAAGGTGAAGACCATCCAGAAGTACCTCGACCGGGGGTACGTGGTGAAGGCCTCGCTCGGCCACCTGAAGGACCTGCCGAAGAGCAAGCTCGGCATCGACGTCAAGAAGAGCTTCGCGCCCCAGTACGTCCCCGTCCGGACGAAGACGAAGACGCTCGACGAGCTCAAGCGCATTGGCAAGAAGGCCAAGGCGCTCTACATCGCCACGGACCCCGACCGCGAGGGCGAGGCGATCGGCTGGCACATCGCGCAGGAGATCGGGCTCCCGCCGGAGCGGGTCTTCCGTGTGCTCTTCAACGAGATCACCGAGAAGGCCGTCAAGGCCGCCTTCAAGGATCCGGGACGGATCGACCAGAAGAGGGTGGACGCCCAGCAGGCCCGTCGCGTCCTCGACCGTCTCGTCGGCTACAAGATCAGCCCGCTCCTCTGGGAGCGCGTCCGCCGGGGCCTGTCGGCTGGTCGCGTGCAGTCGGTCGCGGTCCGGCTGATCTGCGAGCGGGAGCGGGAGATCCGGGCCTTCGTGCCCCAGGAGTACTGGAGCCTCCACGCCTACCTGGCCGCGGCCCTGCCGCCCGAGTTCGTCGCCACGCTCCGGGAGAGGGCCGGCGAGAAGATCGTCCCGTCCACCGGAGCCGAGACCCAGGCCATCGTCGCCGAGCTGGAGCACGTGGCGTTCGTGGTCAAGACGGTCGATCGGGGCGAGCGGCGGAAGAACCCGTCACCGCCTTTCATCACCTCGACCCTCCAGCAGGACGGGGCGCGGAAGCTCCGCTTCTCGGCCTCCAAGACCATGATGGTCGCCCAGCAGCTCTACGAGGGGGTCGACATCGGCGAGGGGGGGCCGGTCGGTCTCATCACGTACATGCGGACCGACTCGCCCCGGGTGGCCGCCGACGCACAGGCGGAGGCCCGCGACGTGATCGCAGCCCGGTACGGCGCGGAGACCTTGCCCGAGCGGCCGCCGTTCTACCGCGCCCGCAAGACGGCCCAGGAGGCCCACGAGGCGATCCGGCCCTCGCTCCTCGATCACCCGCCCGAGCGTCTGGCCCGCCATCTGAGCCGTGATCAGCTCGCGCTCTACCGGCTGATCTGGGAGCGGTTCCTCGCGAGCCAGATGCGCGCCGCCATCTACGACACGCTCACGGTCGACGTGACGGCCGGGCCGTACCTCTTCCGCGCGCTGGGCTCCCATCTTCGCGCCCCGGGCTTCATGGCCGTCTACATCGAGGCGCCCGACGAGTCCGCGGCGCCGGCGGCGCCGGACGAGATCGAGTCCGAGGTGTCGGGCATGCCTCCTCTCGAGGCAGGGCAGCAGCTCGGCCTGGTCCGGCTCGACCCGAAGCAGCACTTCACGCAGCCGCCGCCCCGCTACACGGAGGCCTCGCTGGTGAAGGAGCTCGAGGAGAAAGGGATCGGCCGACCCTCGACCTACGCTCAGATCCTGACGACGATCCAGAAGCGCGAGTACGTCCAGAAGGACCGGGGCGCCCTGTCCCCGACCGAGCTGGGCGAGACGGTGACCGACCTCCTGGTCAAGGCCTTCCCCGACATCTTCGAGGTGGCGTTCACCGCCCAGATGGAGGAGTCCCTCGACGAGATCGAGGAAGGGGACCGGAAGTGGGTCGAGACGGTGCGCCAGTTCTACGTACCCTTCGCCAAGGATCTGAAGCAGGCCGGGATCGACATGGAGAACCTGAAGGAGGGCAAGGCCACCGACGAGACCTGCCCCACGTGCGGCGAGGGCAAGCTCCTCGAGAAGTGGGGACGCTTCGGCCGGTTCCTCGCGTGCGAGCGCTACCCGGACTGCAAGTACACGCGGAACCTGGGGGAGAGCGCTCAGGCGGAGCCCGAGCCGGCCGGCATCAACTGCGACAAGTGCGGCCGCCCCATGATCTTCAAGCAGAGCCGCTTCGGCCGGTTCATCGGCTGCTCCGGATATCCCGAGTGCAAGAACCTCAAGCCCATCACGATGGGCATCCCGTGCCCCCAGGAGGGCTGCGGCGGGGAGCTCACCGAGCGGCGCTCGAAGCGGGGCCGCGCGTACTTCGGCTGCGCGAACTTCCCGACCTGCCGCTTCGTCGTCTGGCAGCGGCCGGTCGTCACTCCGTGCCCGAAGTGCGGCGCGCCGTTCCTGACCCAGCGCGGGGGGCGGGGCAAGCGTTTCGTCGCGTGCTGGCGCGAGGGCTGCGACTACCGGCGCGAGACCGAGAGCGCGTGAAGCCGGCCGGCAGCGAGCAGGGCGGGCCGGCGGTGGCCGCGTTCCTCCGGTCTCTCACGGCCGAGCGGGGCGCCTCGCCGCACACGGTCCGGAGCTACCGGGCTGACCTCCTGGACTGTCTCGGCTTTCTCGGGCGCCGGGGTCTGGGCGCGCTCCCGGACGCGGATGCGCGCGTGGTCCGCGGGTACCTCGCGGACCTCCACGACCGAGGCCTCGCGCGGACGTCGATCGCACGCCGCCTCGCGACCCTCCGGAGCTTCTTCCGCTTCCTGATCCGGCGCGGACGCGCGCGGGTGAATCCGGCTCGCGAGGTGCGGACGCCGAGCCTTCCCGGCCGTCTGCCGGCGCACCTTCCGATCGACCAGAGCGAGGCGCTGTTCCGTCAGCCTCCCGGCGACGAGGAGGCGGACCGGCGGGACCGGGCGATCCTGGAGGTGCTCTACGCCAGCGGGGTGCGTGTCGCCGAGTTGTCCGGGCTCGACGTGGAGGACGCGGACCTCCGCGAGGGCAGCGTGCGGGTCCTCGGCAAGGGCCGCAAGGAGCGCATCGTCCCGCTCGGCGGGAAGGCCGTCGAGTCGCTCCGCACGTACCTTGGCGCGCGCGAGGCCGCCCGGGGGGCGCTCTTCCGGAATTCCCGGGGCGGACGCCTCACGGTGCGGAGCCTTCACCGGATCGTCCGGGCGCGCGCGCGGGCCGCGGGGCTCGCCGGGCGGGTGACGCCCCACACGCTCCGCCACACCTTCGCGACCCACCTCCTGGACGCCGGCGCGGATCTCCGCCTGATCCAGGAGCTCCTGGGGCACGCCCGGCTGGCGACGACCCAGCGCTACACGCACGTGAGCGTGGACCGGCTCGCGAAGGTGTACGACGCGGCCCATCCGCGCGCGAAGGCGTGATGGATACCGCGACGTTTCACGCGACGACGGTCGTCTCCGTCCGGCACCTCGCGCGGGTCGCGATGGCCGGGGACGGGCAGGTGAGCCTCGGCGCGACGATCGTGAAGCACACCGCGCGCAAGGTGCGGCGCGTCCACCACGACCGGGTGCTCGCCGGGTTCGCCGGCGCGGCCGCCGACGCCTTCACGCTGTTCGAGCGGTTCGAGGCGCGGCTCGAGGAGCACCGCGGCAACCTCCGGCGCGCGGCGGTCGAGCTGGCCAAGGAGTGGCGGAGCGACCGCGTCCTGCGCCGGCTCGAGGCGCTCCTCGCCGTCGCGGATGCCGACGCCTCGTTCATCGTGTCGGGGACGGGCGAGGTGATCGAGCCGGACGACGGGCTGATCGGAATCGGCTCCGGCGGCCCATTCGCGCTGGCCGCGGCGCGCGCCCTCGTCGCGCACTCCGCGCTCGACGCCAAGGCGATCGCGGTCGAGGCCATGCGGGTCGCCGCCGGGATCTGCGTCTACACGAACGACCAGGTGACGGTGGAGGAGCTGTGACGACCCGCCTCGACGGGGGGCAGCTGACACCCGCCCAGATCGTGGTCGAGCTCGACCGCTACGTGGTCGGGCAGGGCCGGGCGAAGCGCGCGGTCGCCATCGCGCTCCGGAATCGCTGGCGGCGCCAGAACCTCCCGCCTGAGCTCAGGGACGAGGTGGCGCCGAAGAACATCATCATGATCGGACCCACGGGCGTCGGGAAGACGGAGATCGCGCGGCGGCTCGCCCGGCTCGCCCAGGCGCCATTCATCAAGGTGGAGGCCTCGAAGTACACCGAGGTGGGCTACGTCGGCCGGGACGTGGAGTCGATGATCCGCGACCTGACCGAGCTCGGCGTCAACATGGTCAAGAGCGAGATGGCCGAGAGCGTCGCCGAGCGGGCCGCCCAGACGGCCGAGGAGCGGCTCCTCGAGCTCCTCCTGCCGCGCGCTCGCATCCGGGATGCCGTCGGGCTCGGCACCCTGGAGCCGGTCTCCGTGGAGGCCAGCGGCGCCGCCACGCGGGAGAAGCTCCGCGAGCAGCTCCGCTCGGGCCGCCTCGACGACCGCCAGATCGAGCTGGAGGTGCGGACCCAGGGCATGCCGGTGATGGAGATGTTTGCCGGGGCGGGCATGGGCGAGATGGACCAGAACCTGCGTGACATGCTCGGGAACATGCTGCCCACCCGCACGAAGCTCCGGAAGGTCCGGGTGTCCGAGGCCCGGCGCCTCCTCATCCAGGAGGAGACGCAGAAGCTCATCGACGTGGACGAGGTCGCCAGCCAGGCGATCCGGCGCGTCCAGGATTCGGGCATCGTGTTCCTGGACGAGATCGACAAGATCGCGGGGCGGGAGCGCGGCCAGGGGCCGGACGTGTCGCGGGAGGGTGTCCAGCGGGACCTCCTGCCGATCGTCGAGGGAACCGCCGTGACCACCAAGTACGGCGTGGTGCGGACCGACCACGTGCTCTTTGTCGCCGCCGGGGCGTTCCACGTCGCGAAGCCGGCCGACCTGATCCCGGAGCTCCAGGGACGGTTCCCCATCCGGGTGGAGCTCGAGCCGCTCTCGCGCGCCGACTTCGTCCGGATCCTGACCGAGCCGGAGAGCGCCCTCCTCAAGCAGTACACGGCGCTCCTCCAGACCGAGGGCGTGACGCTCGACTTCACCCCGGACGCCGTGGAGGCCGTCGCCGAGATCGCCACCCGGGTGAACGAGCGCACCGAGAACATCGGCGCCCGGCGGCTCTACACGATCCTCGAGCGGGTGCTGGAGGACGTCTCCTTCCAGGCCCCCGACCTCGCCGGCAAGACGGTGACGGTCGACGCGGGCTTCGTGCATGCCCGCCTGGCGGATATCATCGGGGATGACGACGTGAGCCGGTACATCCTCTGATGGGAGGTCACCGAGGGACCGTGACGAGCGCCATGGAGAAGCTGATCGAGAAGGCCGGGACCCTCATGGACGCTTTGCCCTATATCCGGGCGTTCTGGGGGAAGACCCTCGTCATCAAGTACGGCGGCCACGCGATGGAGTCCCCGCAGCTGGCCGAGGGGTTCGCCCGCGACGTGGTCCTCCTCAAGTACGTCGGCATGAATCCGGTGATCGTGCACGGGGGCGGGCCTCAGATCGGGGCGATGATGAAGCGCCTCGGCAAGGAGCCTCGGTTCGTGGGCGGCATGCGCGTCACCGACGAGGAGACCATGGAGATCGTCGAGATGGTCCTCGTCGGCCGGATTAATAAAGAGATCGTCGGCCTGATCAACCACCACGGCGGCAAGGCGGTGGGGCTCTCGGGGAAGGACGGTACGCTGATCCGGGCCCGCCGGCGCGTCCACCGCACGCCGACGGGGGAGGAGCTCGACCTCGGGCTGGTGGGCGACGTGACCCACGTCAACCCCGAGCCGATCCGCCTCCTCGACGAGCACGGATTCATCCCGGTGATCGCCCCTGTCGGCGTCGGCGACGGCGGAGAGAGCTACAACATCAACGCGGACCTGGTCGCCGGCGAGATCGCCGCTGCGCTCCAGGCCGAGAAGCTCATCCACCTCACCGACGTCGAGGGGATCAAGGGCCCGGGCGGCGATCTGATCTCGACCCTGTCGCAGGCGGAGGCGCGGCGCCTGGTGGCCGCCGGGGTCATCGAGGGCGGCATGCTGCCGAAGGTCGAGTCCGCCCTCCGGACCCTCGAGGCCGGGACCGCCAAGGCCCACATCCTCGACGGCCGCATCCCCCACGCGATCCTGCTGGAGATCTTCACCCGGGAGGGGATCGGCACCGAGATCGTCCTGTAAGGCGGGGGAACGAGGCATGGCCGTCGCCGTGAGGGTCCCCGGCTCCTCCCATCGGGGGCTCCGGAGGAATCCCCGGGTGGCAGCGAACGGCTCCGCCCCCCTGAGACCTTGCGGTACAATGTCCGCGCCATGTTTCCGACCCTCCTCCGGATGAGGCTAGGCCCCGGGTCGCGGCCGGGCGCTGCCCGCCGCCGACATCCCGGGGCTCCCGACGTGGACCGGGCCGCCGCCCGCTAGACCGGCCAAGCGGCCCCGCTGGCGTCTCCCTTCGAACCCACGCGGCGAACGCCGCTTCCGGAGGCCTCGATGAGCCAGGATACGAAAACCCTTCTCGAGTGGGGCAACAAGTACCTCTTCCAGAACTACGCCCGGGCGCCGCTCTGCCTGGTCCGCGGCGAGGGCGCACGGGTCTGGGACACCGACGGCAAGGAGTACCTCGACTTCGTCGGCGGGATCGCCGTGGACGCGCTGGGGCACTCCCATCCGAAGATCGTCGGCGCGATCCGCGAGCAGGCCACGGCGCTCCTCCAGGTATCGAACCTCTACCAGATCCCGTCCCAGATCCACCTGGCGAAGCTTCTGGTCGACCACTCGTTCGGGGACCGCGCCTTCTTCTGCAACTCGGGCACGGAAGCCAACGAGGCGGCGATCAAGCTCGCGCGGAAGTACGCGAAGGAGACCCGCGCCACCGACGTGGTCGACATCATCACCATGCGGGGCGCGTTCCACGGCCGGACGCTCGGCGCCCTGTCGGCCACGCCTACCGAGAAGTATCAGCACGGCTTCGAGCCGCTCGTGCCGGGCTTCAAGTACGTCTCCTTCGGCGACGTCAAGGCCATCGAGCGCGCGGTGGACAACCGGACCGCGGCCATCCTGGTCGAGCCGATCCAGGGCGAGGGTGGCGTCAACGTCGCCCCCGACGGTTACCTGGCCGTGCTCCGCCGGCTGTGTGACGAGACCGGGGCCCTCCTCATGTTCGACGAGATCCAGACGGGCATGGGACGGACCGGGCGCCTCTGGGGGTACCAGCACTGGGGTGTGGAGCCCGACGTCATGACGCTCGCGAAGGCGCTCGCCAGCGGGATCCCAATCGGCGCCATGGTCGCGCGGGAGGCTTGCGCGCGCGTGATGGTGGCCGGGAGCCACGGCACGACCTTCGGCGGCAACCCGTTCGCCACGACGGTGGGGGTGGCGACCTTCACGACCATGATGGAGGACCGGCTCCCCGAGCGGGCCGACCGGGTGGGGACGCATCTCATGGGGCGGCTCCGGGCCCTGGCGGCCGGGCTCCCCGCGATCCGAGAAGTCCGGGGCAAGGGTCTCCTGATCGGCATGGACCTCGATCGCCCGGCCGGGCCGGTGGTGGACGCCTGCCGCGACCGGGGCCTTCTGGTGCTGACGGCGGGCGAGAAGATCCTCCGCATGACGCCCCCGCTCATCGTGGACGAGCACGACGCCGACCGGGCCGTCGCGATCGTCGGGGACGCGCTCCGGCAGACCAAGCCGTGAAGCGCCTGCTCTCGATCGCGGACCTCTCCGCGAAGGACGTCGAGGAGCTGTTCCGCCTCGCCGCCGAGTGGAAGGCCCGGACCAAGGCGCGCGAGGCAAGGACGCCGCTCGCCGGCTACTCGCTGGCTCTCGTCTTCGAGAAGCCGTCGCTCCGGACCCGCGTCACCTTCGAGGTGGGCATGGCCCAGCTCGGGGGCGCGTCCGTGTACCTCGCGGGGCAGGACATCGGGCTCGGGCGGCGCGAATCGATCGCGGATGTGGCCCGGAATCTCGGGCGGTGGGTCGATGTCGTGGGCGCCCGGAGCTTCGCCCAGGCGACGGTCGACGAGCTCGCGCAGCACGCCGGGATTCCGGTGGTGAACGCCCTCTCGGATTTCGAGCACCCGTGCCAGGCGCTGGCCGACTTCTTCACGCTGTGGGAGCGGGGCCTCGACCTCCGGCGCCTGCGTCTGGCCTGGATCGGGGACGGCAACAACGTGTGCCACTCCCTCATCCTCCTGGCCGGGCTTCTCGGGACGGAGATGGTCGTCGCCGTGCCCCCGGGGTTCGAGCCCGACGGGCGGGTCCTCGAGACCGCCCGGGCGTGGGGCGGGCGCGTGACCGTCACCGCCGACGTCCCCGAGGCCGCGCGCGGAGCCGACGCGATCTACACCGACGTCTGGATCAGCATGGGGCAGGAGGCCGAGCGGGAGCGCCGCCTGGAGGCGTTCTCGCGCTACCAGGTGAACGACCGCGTGGTCGGCTTCGCGAAGCCCGCGGCGGTCGTGATGCACTGTCTCCCGGCGCACCGCGGCGAGGAGATCACCGACGCCGTTCTCGACGGGCCGCGGAGCGTGGTGCTCGACCAGTCCGAGAACCGGCTGCACGTGCAGAAGGCCGTCCTGCTCCGGCTCCTGGGGAAGGGCTAGGCCGGGAGCTCCCCCAATGACGAACGGATGAACGGATGAACGGACCGAAGAAGATCGTCCTCGCGTACTCCGGCGGACTCGACACCTCGGTCATCCTGGCCTGGCTCAAGGAGACCTACGGCGCCGAGATCGTCGCCTACACCGCCGACCTCGGCCAGGCCGACGAGCTGATCCCCGTCCGCGAGAAGGCCCTCCGGACCGGGGCGAGCTCGGTCCACATCGTCGATCTCCGCGAGGAGTTCGTCCGCGACTTCGTGTTCCCCGTGCTGCGCGCCAACGCCACCTACGAGGCCGGGTATCTCCTGGGCACGTCCTTCGCCCGGCCGCTCATCGCGAAGGGGCAGGTGGCGGTGGCCCGCGCCGAGGGCGCGGACGCCGTGGCCCACGGGGCGACCGGCAAGGGCAACGACCAGGTGCGCTTCGAGCTCACCTACGCCGCCCTGGCCCCGGACCTCCGCATCGTCGCGCCCTGGCGGGACTGGGACCTTCGCTCCCGCACGGATCTCATGGCCTACGCCGAGCGTCACGGGATCCCGGTCCCGACCACGCCCGCGCGGCCGTACTCCATGGACCGGAACCTCTTCCACATCTCCTACGAAGGCGGGATCCTCGAGGACCCGTGGGCCGAGCCGCCCGAGAAGATGTTCCTGCTGACCCGCTCGCCCGAGGAAGCCCCCGACGTGGTGACTCCGGTCGAGATCGAGTTCGAGTCCGGGAATCCCGTCGGCGTCGACGGGAAGCGTCTCGGCCCGGTCGCCCTCCTCGAGCGGTTGAACCGAATCGGCGGCGAGAACGGGGTCGGCCGCATCGACCTCGTGGAGAACCGCTACGTGGGAATGAAGTCCCGCGGCGTCTACGAGACCCCGGGCGGGACCATCCTTCACGCGGCTCACCGGGCGCTCGAGTCCATCACGATGGACCGGGAGCTCCTCCACCTCCGGGACTCGCTGGTGCCGCGCTACGCCGAGATGATCTACTACGGTTTCTGGTATGCCCCCGAGCGCGAGGCCCTCCAGGTCTTCATGGACCACGCGCAGCGGGACGTCACCGGGCACGTGCGGCTCAAGCTCTACAAGGGCAACGTCACGGTGGTAGGGCGGCGCTCGCCCCGCTCGCTCTACCGCCAGGACGTGGTGACCTTCGAGGCGGATTCCGTGTACCGTCAGAAGGACGCCGAGGGCTTCATCCGCTTGAATGCCCTCCGTCTCCGCATCCGCGCCCTCCGCGACCAGGATCGAGCCACCGACCCCTCGTGATCGACGTCGCGCTCACGCTCGAGGAGGTGCGCGGGATACCGCTCGCCGGCGTGACCGCGGTCGTCCTGGACGTGGTGCGGGCCTCCACGACGATCGTCGCTGCGCTCGCCGGCGGGGCGCGGGCCGTCGTTCCGGTCGCCACGCTGGACGAGGCCCGCGCGCTCCGTCGGGAAGGGGACGCGGGTCCCGTCCTCGTCGGGGGTGAGCGGGGCGGGGCGCCCCCACCGGGGTTCGATCACGGGAACTCCCCGGCCGAGTACACGCCCGAGCGCGTCCGCGGGCGCACGGTCGTCTTCACGACGACGAACGGCACCCGGGCGCTCCTTGCCCTCGCGGGTGCGCGCCGGATCGCGGTCGGCGGGTTCGTGAACGCCGCTGCCGTGGCCCGCTGGGCGTCGGCCGAGCCGGGCGACATCCTCCTGGTATGCGCGGGGGAGCGGGGGCGCTTCTGCCTGGAAGACGCGGTCTGCGCCGGGCTTCTCGTCTCACGCCTCGCGACCGCGGACAGGCCGCAGACCGACGCGGCACGAGCGGCGCGGGCTCTCTGGGAGCGCTACGCCGGCGACCTCGGCGCCATGCTCGCCGACGCCACGTGGGCCCAGGCCCTGGTGGGCCAGGGGCGGGGCGCCGATCTCCCTCTCTGCGTCGCCCTGGACGTCCACGGGGTGGTCCCGGTGCTCCGCGACGGCGCCCTGGTGGCGGGCTCCGGTAACTTGACCCCCCTCGGGGCGCCCCGCCATAATGAACCGGCGCGAGGCGCGCCGGGAGGCGAGGCGTGAACCTACCGACACAGCTGACGGTCGGACGCATCTGTCTCGTTCCGCTCGTCGTCGCCTTCCTCATCTCGAACGAGTCCACGCACGCGCTGGTGGCCGCGGTGCTGTTCTCCGGAGCGGCGCTGACGGACTGGCTCGACGGGCTGATCGCCCGTCGGCGCGGCCAGGTCACCACCCTCGGCAAGCTCCTCGACCCGGTCGCGGACAAGGTGCTCGTCTCCGCCGCCCTCATCTCCCTCGTCCAGGTCGGCACGGTCGAGGCCTGGATGGTCGTGATCGTGATCGCGCGGGAGTTCGCGGTGACCGGCCTCCGGAGCGTCTCCGCGGCCCAGGGGCTCGTGATCGAGGCGTCCGACCTGGGCAAGTACAAGACCTTCTCCCAGTACCTGGCCGTGACGCTCCTGATCCTCGAGCGTAGCGTTCCCAGCGGCTTCGATTCCGAGTTCATCTACGTCTCGCGCGGCATGCTCTGGGCGGCGCTCACGTTGACCGTGTTCTCCGGCATCGACTACTTCGTCCGCTTCTACCGCGCCTCCGACGTCGACGCCCTGGTCCGGGGAGAAGAGCGCTGGCGCTGAGCGCGCTGTGGCTTCTCGGCGCCTACGTGGTGGGCGCCATCCCGGTGGGCTACGTGGTCGCGCGCATCCTGGGCGTCGACATTCGCCGCCGGGGCAGCGGAAATATCGGCGCGACCAACGTCCTCAGGACGGCGGGCTGGATGCCGGCCCTCGCCACCCTCTTCGGTGACATCGCCAAGGGGTACGTCGCGACCTGGATCGGGAGCCACGCGGGAGCGGAACCAGCGTGGGCTGGCGCGGCGGCGATCCTTGCGGTGGCCGGCAATTGCTGGCCTGTCTTCCTCCGATTCCGGGGCGGGAAGGGCGTCGCGACGGCCCTCGGCGCATTCCTCCGTGTCACGCCCTGGGCCTTGATCCCGGCGGCGGCGGTCTTCGCAAGCCTGATCGCCTCGTTCCGGTTCGTGTCGCTCGCCTCCCTCTGCGCCGTGGTCGGGCTCCCGCTGGCGATCCTGGCTCTGGGCTATCCGGCGGCGCTCGCCTTGGCCGGGCTGGCCGTGGCGGCCATCGTCATCGCCCGGCACCACGCGAACATCGAGCGTCTCCTGGCGGGGACCGAAGCGCGCTTCGGCGAGCGAGCACCGATCTCCGCGACAGGCGCGCCGCCGGCCGCGAGCGGCCCCCGGTGAGTGCCGGCCGGCTGGCGGTCGTCGGCGCCGGCGCCTGGGGCACGGCCCTCGCCGTCCAGGCCGCTCGCGCGGGGTTCCGACCCCGCCTCTGGGTGTTCGAGCCCGAGCTCCTGGAGATTCTCCGCGGGTCCTCCGAGAATGCGTGGTTCCTACCGGGGGTGCGGCTGCCGGAGGCGATCGAGCCACACGGCGACCTCGCGGCGGTCGTGGAGAGCGCGGAGACGGTCGTGATCGCGGTGCCGTCCCACGTCTTCCGGAGCGTCGCCCGGGCGATGGCACCCCATCTCGCGCCCGGCGCGCGAGTCCTCTCGGCCGCGAAGGGGATCGAGGAGGACCGCCTCGCGCGGATGTCCGAGGTCCTGGCCGAGGAGCTGCCGCCCGCGCATTCGCGCCGCGTGGCCGTGCTCTCCGGGCCGACCTTCGCACAGGAGGTGGGCCACGGGCGGCCGACGGCGGCGGTTCTGGCCTCGTCCGACGCCGGACTCGCGCGCGGGCTCCAGACCGCGCTGGCCACGCCGACCTTCCGCCTCTACACGCAAGCGGACGTGACCGGCGTCGAGCTCGGCGGCGCCCTCAAGAACGTGATGGCGATCGCCACCGGGATCGCGGACGGCCTCGAGCTCGGGTACAACGCCCGTGCGGCCCTCCTG
>JBGQGN010000015.1:0-17331 GCA_041497395.1 Methylomirabilia bacterium | reverse complement strand
CTACGAAGGGCCCGACCACACGGTCCTCGAGTTCACGGATCGCGCCTTCGTGTTCAACGGCTTCTCCAAGGCGTACGCAATGACCGGCTGGCGCCTCGGCTACCTCATCGCGCCCAAGTCGTACATCCGCACGCTTCAGCGGCTCCATCAGAACTTCTTCATCTCCTCGAACGAGTTCGTGCAGTGGGCCGGCGTGGCGGCCCTCCGCGAAGCCGCGGGCGACGTGCGCCGATTCCGGGCGATCTTCGACGAGCGCCGGCGCGCCATGGTGCAGGGGCTTCGCGCGATCGGGCTCGGGGTCCAAGCCGAGCCCACCGGGGCCTTCTACGTCTTCGCCGACGCCCGGCGCTTCTGCGAGCGGTCGTACGACTTCGCGTTCGAGATCCTGGCCGGAGCTAGCGTGGCCGTGACGCCGGGCATCGATTTCGGGGCGGGGGGCGAGGGGTATCTGCGCTTCTCGTACGCCAACAGCCTTCCGCGTATCCATGAAGCCCTCCTGCGCCTGGGCGAGTTCCTGCGCGACCGCGATGTCCGTGCCTGAGGCCCGAGGGCCTGAGACCCGAGGGACGGTCGCCGCGGGTCCCTGGGACGTTCGTCTCGCGCGCGCGCTCGTCCGGCCGCTCCGGCACACGCTGCTCACCCCCAACGAGCTCACGACCCTCGGGCTCCTTGCCTCCCTGGTGGCGGCCTGGCTGATGGCCTCGGGCGACCCGCGCCGGGCCACTCTGGGAGGCGGCCTTTTCATGCTGGCGGTGCTCGTCGACCACATGGACGGCGAGTTTGCCCGTCTGACCGGACTGACGAGCCGCTTCGGCCACTACTACGACCACGTGGCAGCCGGCCTGGGATACGTGAGCCTGTTCGCGGGGCTGGGGATCGGTCTCCAGTCGGGGTGGCTCGGCGCGTGGGCTGCGGTCGCCGGCACGATCGCCGCGGGGTCGATCGCGGCCATCTTCCTCATCCGCGTCTTCCTGGAGGAGACGGCAGGACGAGCCATGGTCGCGCAGGAGAGCTGGCGGGGATTCGAGCCGGAGGACGCCCTCTACCTCGTCGGCCCCGTCGCCTGGCTGGGCCTCCTCGGGCCGTTCCTGCTGGCGGCGGCCTTCGGCGCGCCGTTGTTCCTCCTCTGGGTGGTGTGGTGCGCGGCCACCCAGCGGTCGGCCACCGCGTCCCCGGCGAAGAGTTCCGCCAAGGGTGCCGTTTGACGCGGGGCGCACGGCACTCTAGGCTCGGTCGAGGGATCGGGCGGGGGTAACCCCCCGCCGCGCGCGCGACAACGGAGGCGACCATGGCGAGCGGCGCGGACGACATCGTTGGGCACTTCCGGCTGGCCTACCAGACCGTGGTCCGGTTTCCGGTCCTGATCGTGCCGCCGCTGGCGGTCGCCGTCCTCGGTTTCCTGCTGCTGTTCTTCATCGGCGGCGGGGCAGCCGTGATGGGCGCCCTGATGGGGGGCGCGATGGGGGGCGGCCACGGGGCGGCGGCCGGTGGGATCGCGGGGCTCGTCCTCGGGATGCTCGTGTTCGGCCTCGTGATGGGCGTCGTGTGGCTTCTCAGCTCGGGCATGGTGGTGGTCATGGCGCGCGACGCGCTCGGCGGGCGCGAGCCGGTCCTGGGTGATTCGTTCGCGGCGGTCGTCGGGCGGCTCGGCCCGGTGGTGGTGGCGTCCGGCCTCGTGACGGTGATCGTGGCGGTCGGGTTTCTGTTTCTCGTGATCCCGGGTTTCGTGGCCGCGATATTCCTGATGTTCACGCTGCCTGCGGTGCTTCTCGACGGTCTGGGTGCCGTCGACGGGATTCGACGGAGCCTCACGGTCGTCCGGGCGCACGTCGGGCCCGTCGTCGGCCTCGTCGTGGGCTCGCTGCTCGTCCTCGTCGGCGTTGGCATCGCGTCATGGATCCTGTCGCTCGTGCCGTTTCTCGGGGGCCTGGCCGCGTTCGTGTTCCACGGTGCCGCGGTGAGCTACCTCACGGTCGTCGGCGTCCACTTCTACCAGCTGCTCAGAGCGCCGTGACCGCCAGGATCGCCCCGTGAGGGAGTCACTCGAGTCCCGCCGCGCCCGGGCGCGATCCTTGATCCGGCACCTCGAGCGCGCCTATCCGGACGCGACCATCGCGCTCCGCTTCACGACGCCGCTCGAGCTCCTCGTGGCCACGATCCTGGCGGCCCAGTGCACGGACGAGCGCGTGAACCAGGTGACCGCGTCGCTGTTCCAGAAGTACCGTCGCGCGGAGGACTACGTCCGCGCCGACCCCGCGACCTTCGAGGGGGAGATCCGGTCCACCGGCTTTTTCCGGGCGAAGACCCGCTCGGTTCTCGGCATGGCGCGGGCGCTCGTCGAGCGCCACGGCGGAGAGGTGCCGCGGACGCTCGAGACCCTCACGGCGCTGCCCGGCGTCGGGCGGAAGACCGCGAACGTCGTGCTGGGGAATGCCTACGGCGTACCGGGCATCGCGGTGGACACCCACGTCTTCCGGGTGACCCAGCGGCTCGGCCTCGCGAAGGCCGACGACCCTGACGACGTGGAGGTCCAGCTGGCGGAGGTCGTGCCGCGCCCCCAGTGGATCCGCTTCTGCCACCTCATCCAGGCCCACGGCCGTCAGGTGTGCCACGCCCGGACCCCGGCGTGCCCCACCTGTCCGGTGCGGGCGCTCTGCCCCTGGCCCGGGAAGACCGGCGGCCGGGGGGCGTCGCGTCCCGCCCCGGCGGCGCGCGGGCGGCGTCGCGCCTAGTCCGGCCACGCCGGCGCCCCCGGAACCGGACGTGACGTGTATCGGGGGTTGACACCCCGAGGCGCCTCCGATAAGGTTACTGCTTGCGATTTGTGTCCGAGCGGTCCGCCACGGAGTGGCCGTTCGATCATCACTTTTCTCGAGCGCGTGGAGACGGACGTCGTATGCCGACGGTCATGCCGAAGAAGGACGCGGTCGTGCGGAGCTGGCACCTGATGGACGCCGAGGGTCAGGTCCTCGGCCGGCTCGCCGCGCGGATCGCCACTCTCCTCATGGGGAAGCACAAGCCCATCTGGGCGCCGCACGTGGATACGGGCGACCACGTCGTCGTGATCAACGCCGCGAAGGTCGAGCTCACGGGTCGGAAGCTCATGGGCAAGCTCTACCGTACCCACTCCGGCTACATCGGCGGGCTCACCGAGACCCGGGCCGACACGATGCTCCGCTTGCATCCTGAGCGCGCCGTCGAGTGGGCGGTGTCGGGCATGCTGCCGAAGACCAAGCTCGGGCGCGCGATGGCCAAGAAGCTCAAGGTGTACCGCGGCGCCGAGCACCCGCATCAGGCGCAGCAGCCGCAGGCGCTGCCCGCACGTAAGAAGGAGTCGTGATGGCGGAGGTGGTGCAGTTCTACGGGACGGGACGGCGAAAGACCTCCGTCGCGCGTGTGTTCCTCCGGCCCGGCCAGGGACGGATCACGGTCAACCGGCGGCCGTTCGAGGATTACTTCCCGCGCGAGACGCTCCGGCTCATCGTGACGCAGCCCCTCGAGCTCACCGGGACGACCTCCCAGCTCGACGCGAAGGTGAGTGTCAAGGGCGGCGGGCTGTCGGGGCAGGCGGGGGCCGTGCGTCACGGCATTGCGAGGGCGCTCCTCGAGTTCAACACCGAGCTCAGGCTCCAGCTGAAGCGAGCGGGGATGCTCACGCGCGACCCGCGGATGAAGGAGCGGAAGAAGTACGGACAGCCGGGCGCGCGCAAGCGCTTCCAGTTCTCGAAGCGGTAGTCCGGATCGCTCGGAGACGACACCGGGAAGGTCCTGGCGACCTTCCCGATTTTTTTTGGGAGAGGGCAATGGTCAGCGCCGACCACGAGTGGATCGATGGCGGCATCACCGCGGTCCCGGGGATTCTCGCGGCCGGGCTTCACGCCGGCATCAAGCCGCCGCCGGCCCGGGACCTCGCGCTCGTGTACTCCTCGAATCCGGCGACGGCCGCCGGCGTCTTCACGACGAGCCGGATCGTCGGGGCGCCCGTCAAGGTCACGCGCGAGCGGATCCGGAGCGGTGTCGCCCAGGCGATCGTCGCGTCCAGCGGGTGCTCGAACGTCGCCACCGGCGAGCAGGGGATCCGCGACGCCCGGGAGATGACCGAGATCGTCGCCAAGCACCTGCGCATCCCGGACGAGCGGGTGCTGGTCGCCTCGACCGGCGTGATCGGGCGGTACCTTCCGATGGAGAAGATCCGTCCGGCGCTTCCGAAGCTCGTGAAGGGCCTCTCGCCCGAGGGGAGCCGGGCCGCCGCCGAGGGGATCATGACCACCGACATGCACCCCAAGGAAGCGGCGCTCCGGGTGGAGATCGGGGGCCGGCGGGTGACGATCGGCGGCATCGCCAAGGGGACCGGGATGATCCATCCCATGATGGCGACGATGTTCTGCTTCGTCGCCACCGACCTGGCGGTGGAGCGCGAGGGGCTGCAGGGCGCCATCCGCCGCGCGGTGACCGGATCGTTCAACCGCATCAGCGTCGATGGGGATCGCAGCACCAGCGACACCGTGATCATCCTGGCCAACGGCCTGGCCGAGAACCGGGCGCTCGCCCGGGGCGACCGCCGGCTTCGGCCCTTCCAGCAGGCGCTCGACGCGCTCACCCAGCGCCTGGCCGTGATGCTGGTGAAGGACGGTGAGGGCGCGACGCTGGTGATCGACGTGCGCGTGCGCGGGGCCAAGACGCGCGGCGACGCCGAGCAGGCGGCCCGGTCCATCGCGAACTCCAACCTGTTCAAGACGGCCATGGCCGGCCGCGACCCGAACTGGGGTCGGGTGATGTCGGCGCTGGGCGCCGCGGGCGTCGCGGTCCAGGAGGACCGGGTCGCGATCTGGTACGGCGAGGAGCAGGTGGCGGCCGGTGGCCGGCTCCGGGAGGGCGTCCGCTGGGACCGGGTCAAGGCGGAGCTGGCCAAGCCCGAGGTGTCCGTGACGGTCGACCTCGGCCTCGGCTCCGCTCAGGACCACATCTGGACCTGCGACCTGACGACCGACTACGTTAAGATCAATACGGGCACCAGCTAACCACCACACACGCGCTCCGGGGTCGGTGGCGGCCCGTCGGGCAACCGGGGGCCGCAGGGAGCGCGGAGGCGAACCGACCGGGAGGAACCACTCGCGATGGCACAGGTCACCATGAAGGAGCTGCTCGAGGCCGGGGTCCACTTCGGCCACCAGACGAAGCGCTGGAACCCGAAGATGGCGAAATACATCTTCGGCGAGCGCAACGGCATCTACATCATCGACCTGCAGAAGACGCTCAAGAAGTTCCGGGACGCGCAGGTGTTCGCGCGGGACCTGGCGGCCAACGGGGGCACGATCCTGTTCGTCGGCACGAAGAAGCAGGCGCAGGAGACGATTGCCGACGAGGCCGCCCGCTGCAGCATGTTCTACGTGAACCAGCGGTGGCTGGGCGGCACGCTCACGAACTTCACGACGATCCGGAAGTCGATCAACCACCTGAAGCGCCTCGAGGACATGCGCGATACCGGCGAGTTCGAGCGCGTCACCAAGAAGGAGGCGGCCGGGCTCGAGCGCGAGCGCGGCAAGCTGGAGAAGTCGCTCTTCGGGATCAAGCAGATGGACGGTCTTCCCTCGGCGGTCTACATCATCGACCCGCGGAAGGAACGGATCGCGGTGGCCGAGGCGCAGAAGCTGCAGATCCCGATCATCGCGATCGTGGACACGAACTGCGACCCGAGCGGGATCGACTACCCGATCCCGGGCAACGACGACGCCATCCGGGCGATCCGGCTCATCACCTCCCGGATCGCCGACGCGGTCGTGGAGGGACGCGGCGTGTCGGCCAAGGTGAGCGCCGAGGCCGAGGCCGACGCGGCGGGTGCGATGGCCGAGGCGACCGTGCCCGCCGGGGACGGCGCGGAGGCGGTCGAGGCGCAGCTGACCAGCGGCGCCTAGGAGGCGCTGCGGCGGACCGCTCCGCGGGTGGGGTCGGGGTGCCGGTCGGCCGGCACGGACTCCGGTAGCCCGCGCGAGGTGTCCGCCGGGACCATCCGGACGGGCTACTAGAAGGAGCCGAGGGACCATGGCCACGACGGCAGAGAAAGTGCGCGAGCTCCGGGACAAGACCGGAGCCGGCGTGATGGATTGCAAGGAGGCGCTCGCCGCCTCCGGAGAAGATCTCGAGCAGGCGGTCGATTTTCTTCGAAAGAAGGGGCTCGCGGCTGCCTCGAAGCGCGCCCACCGGGAGGCTCGCGACGGGGTGGTCAGCGCGTACATCCATGCCGGCGCCAAGCTCGGCGTCCTCATCGAGGTGAACTGCGAGACGGACTTCGTCGCCCGCACCGAGCAGTTCCAGGACCTGGTCAAGGGCCTGGCGATGCAGGTCGCGGCCGCCAACCCCCAGTGGGTGTTGCGGGACGAGGTGCCGGCGGAGGTCATCGAGCGCGAGCGGGAGATCTACCGCCAGCAGATGGCCGACCAGAAGAAGCCGCCCCAGGTCCTCGAGAAGATCATCGAGGGCAAGCTCGGCAAGTTCTACGAGGACTCGTGCCTCGTGGACCAGCCCTACATCCGCGACGCGAGCGGCAAGCTCCGCGTCGGCGACCTCGTCGCCCAGGTGAGCGCCCAGACCGGCGAGAAGATCGCGGTGCGGCGCTTCGTGCGGTTCCAGGTCGGTGAGTGAGGCGAAGCCCCGCTACAAGCGCATCCTCCTGAAGCTCTCCGGCGAGGCCTTGGCCGGCGAGCAGGGCTTCGGTATCGACCCCGCAGTCCTGGAGCGCCTCGCCCAGGAGATCCGGACCATCCACGACCTCGAGGTCGAGACCGCCATCGTGATCGGCGGGGGAAACATCTTCCGGGGCCTCCATGCCTCGGCCAACGGCATGGATCGGGCCTCCGCCGACTACATGGGCATGCTGGCGACCGTGATCAACGGGCTCGCGCTCCAGGGAACGCTCGAGCGGGCCGGGCTGATGACCCGGTGCCAGTCGGCGATCGACATGCCGGCGGTCGCCGAGCCCTACATCCGCCGGCGCGCGATCCGGCACCTCGAGAAGGGTCGGATCGTCATCTTCGCCGCGGGGACCGGCAACCCCTTCTTCACGACGGACACGGCCGCCGCGCTCCGGGCCGTCGAGGTCGGCGCCGAGATCATCTTCAAGGCGACGAAGGTGGACGGAATCTACACCGCCGATCCGGTGCTCGATCCGAAGGCGGTGCGGCTTCCTCACATCACCTACATCGACGCGCTGAACCGGGGTCTCCGGGTCATGGACACGACGGCCATCACCCTGTGCATGGAGAACAAGCTGCCCATCGGCGTCTTCAACCTGAACATTCCCGGAAACCTCCTGCGGGTCGTTTGCGGGGACCCCAGCGTCGGGTCCTACGTCAGCGACAGCGCCCCGTCACCGAGGTGAAGCCATGACCACGGCGCCAGCGGTCCAGAAGGATGCCGAGACCCGGATGCAGGGAGCCCTCGATGCGCTCGGCCGGGAGTTCGCCGGCGTGCGGACCGGGCGCGCCAATGCCGCGCTGCTGGAGCACGTCCGCGTCGACTACTACGACACGCCGACCCCGCTCGGCCAGGTCGCCAGCATCTCGGTGCCTGACGCGCGGACCCTCATGATCCAGCCCTGGGACCAGAGCGTGCTGACGAAGATCGAGCGGGCGATCCAGAAGTCCGACCTCGGCCTCACGCCGGCCAGCGACGGCAAGGTGATCCGCCTGACGATCCCGCCGCTCAACGAGGAGCGCCGGAAGCAGCTGGCGAAGTCGGTGGGCAAGCTGGCCGAGGAAGCGCGCGTGGCGATCCGGAACGTGCGGCGCGAGGCGAAGGAGAAGATCAAGGCCCTCCTCAAGGACAAGAAGATCTCCGAGGACGACGAGCGACGGAGCGAGACGGAGCTCCAGAAGCTCACCGACCGGTCTACGCAGAAGGTCGACGAGCTCCAGAAGAAGAAGGAGCAGGAGATCCTGGAGTTTTGACCGCCGACTCGACCGGTCCGGCCGCCGACGCCGTGGCGGACGACGAGGCTGTCCTGCTTGAGGCCATCCGCCAGCAGCCCCTGCCGCAGCACGTGGCCGTGATCATGGACGGGAACGGGCGGTGGGCCGGACTCCGCGGCCTTCCGCGCGTGGCGGGGCACCGGGAAGGCGTCCGGGCGGCTCGAGAGACGGTCCGCACGGCGGGTCGCCTCGGCATCGGATACCTCACGCTCTACGCGTTCTCCTCCGAGAACTGGACCCGGCCGCCGGCCGAGGTGAGCTTTCTGATGCGGCTCCTCGAGAGCTCCGTGGACGAGGAGCTTCCAGGCCTCGTCGAGAACAACGTCCGGCTTCGCACCATCGGAGAGCTCGCCTCCCTCGACCAGGGTGTGCGGCGGAGCGTCGAGCACGCTGTCCGCGCGACCGAGGGCAACACGGGGCTCACCCTCCTGATCGCGCTCAACTACGGAGGCCGCCGCGAGCTGGTGCGGGCGGTGCGGACCCTGGCCGACGACGTCGCGCGGGGCGCGCTCGCCCCCGCAGCGATCGACGAGGCGAGCGTTGCCGCGGTGCTCGACACCGCCGGTGTGCCCGACCCCGACCTCCTGATCCGGACGAGCGGCGAGTACCGGCTGTCGAACTTCCTGCTCTGGCAGGTTGCGTACACGGAGCTCCTCGTCCTGCCAACCCTCTGGCCCGACTTCTCCCCCCGGGACCTCTACGGCGCGGTCGCGGAGTACCAGCGCCGTTCTCGCCGGTTCGGGGGCCTGTAAGCGGCGGCCGGGCCGCCGCGTCACGGAGCCCGTGCTCGCGCAGCGGGTCCTGAGCGCCCTCGTCGGGATTCCGGTCCTGATCGCCCTCGTCGTCTGGGGGCCGGCCTGGCTGTTCACGGTCGTCGTGCTCCTGTTCGCCATCGGCGCCCAGCTCGAGCTGTATCGCATGTTCGCCGACGCCGGGGTCGAGGCCGACCGCGCGGCCGGCCTGACTCTCGGCGCGCTCGTCGTGCTGGCCTTCGCGGCGGGCCGACCCGTGCTGCTGCCGCTCGCGCTGTCGCTGGCGGTGATCGTCGTCGTGGCGCTCGGGCTCAGGCGCGACGCGGGGGTGGAGCGTGCCTGGACCGGGGTGACGCTGACGCTTCTCGGCGTCTGCTACTGCGCGTGGCTGCTCGGGCACGCCATCTGGCTCCGCGCGCTGCCGGGCGGGCGGGTGCTGACGCTGTTCGCGCTCGGGGTGACGTGGTGCGGCGAGTCGGCGGCGTACTTCGTCGGGCGGCGATTCGGCCGTCGTCCGCTCGCGCCGCGCGTGTCACCGGGCAAGACGGTCGAAGGCGGGGTGGCGCAGCTGGCCGCGTCCGTCGTGACGGCGATCGCGGGTGCGCCTCTCGTGCAGCTCTCGATCCCGGAGGCTGCCGCCATCGGCGTCCTCCTGGGCGCCGTCGGGCAGATCGGCGACCTGAGCGAGTCGTTTCTCAAGCGGAGTGCAGGCGCCAAGGACGCGGGCTACCTCATCCCGGGCCACGGCGGCGTGCTGGACCGGCTCGACTCCTTGCTCTTCAACGTGCCAGCCCTGTATTATTGGCTCTACTTCTCCGGAACACATTGAGAGGCCGTGAACCAACACCTCGCCGCCGCGCGACGTATCCAGGCGGTGGGGGGGTGTGGGGGAGGAGCGACGCCGCTCCCCCCCACCTGGACTGAGGCGCGATTACCCACGTGAAAACTGTCACCGTGCTCGGAGCGACCGGATCGATCGGTCGCCGGACCCTCGAGTTGATCGCCGCCTTTCCGGACCAGTTCCGCGTTGGCGGGCTCGCGGCGCGCGGCTCCGACGTCGCCCTGGTCGCCGAATTGGTCCGTGCCCATCGGCCGGCGGCGGTCGCTCTGCTGGACCGGGCCGCAGTGGACCGTCTGGCGCGGGAGCTGACACCGCCTCGGCCGGAGCTGCTGGGCGGACCCGAGGGCCTGGCGACCCTCGCGGCGGACGTCTCCGCGGACGTCGTCGTCTCGGCGCTGGTGGGGGCTGCGGGGCTCGTGCCCACCCTCGCCGCGATCCGGGCCGGGCGCACTATCGCGCTCGCCAACAAGGAGACGCTCGTGATGGCGGGGGCCTTGATGACGCGGGCCGCCCGCGAGCACGGCGTGCGCCTGCTTCCGGTCGACTCCGAGCACAGCGCACTCTTCCAGTGCCTGGCGGGGGCGGCGCCCCGCGAGGTCCGCCGGCTCGTGCTGACGGCGTCGGGCGGTCCCTTCCGCGGGTGGTCCCGAGCGGCCCTCGAAGGCGTGACGGTCGAGCAGGCCCTGCGGCACCCGACGTGGCGGATGGGCGCGAAGATCACGATCGACTCGGCCACGCTCATGAACAAGGGTCTCGAGGTCCTGGAGGCGCACTGGCTGTTCGGCGTCCCGTTCGAGCGGATCGACATCGTGGTGCACCCGCAGTCGATCGTCCACTCGATGGTCGAGTTCGTCGATCGTTCCGTTCTCGCGCAGCTGGGCATGCCGGACATGGGGATCCCGATCCTCTACGCGCTCACGTATCCCGAGCGGCTCCCGTGTCCGGCTCCCGCCCTCGACCTGGTGACGCTCCGGACCCTGACCTTCGAGGCGCCGGACGAGTCGGCGTTCCCCTGCCTCGGGCTGGCCCGCCAGGCGGGGCGGGCCGGCGGCGCGGCCCCGCTGATCCTGAACGCGGCGAACGAGGTGGCCGTCGCCGGGTTCCTCGCGGGGCGGTGCGGCTTCATGGAGGTTCCCAAGCTGATCGGGGACGCCCTCGACGCGCACGCCGGCGCGTCGGCGGACGACCTGGGAGCGTGCCTCGCGCTCGACGGAGCGGTGCGCCGGTCGACCGAGGCTGCCCTCGGCAGCGTCCCGGCGGGATCGGCCCTGAGCTGATGGGCACGAACGTGCGGCGCTCGGGCCGGGTCCTGACGCTGGCGATGGGGGGCGTGCTCCTCGCCGACGGCTCGCTCAGCAGCGTGCTCCTGGGCGGGGCGCTCGACTACGTCGTGAGCGCGGTCGTGGCCCTGGGCGCGCTGATCTTCATTCACGAGCTGGGGCACTTCCTGGTGGCGAAGGGGATGGGTGTCGGGGTCGAGCGGTTCTCGCTCGGCTTCGGGCCTCGGATCTTCTCGTTCCGGCGCGGCGAGACCGAGTACTGCGTCTCGATCGTGCCGCTCGGCGGCTATGTGAAGATGACCGGCGAAGAGGCCCACGGGGAGGACGCGATCCACCCCGCGACCGAGGAACTCCCGGTGGACCCGGCCAAGTCGTTCTCAGCGAAGCCCCTCTGGGCCCGGGCGCTGATCGTCTTCGCCGGGCCGGGCATGAACTTTGTCCTGGCGGCGGTGATCTTTTCGGTCGTGTTCGCCGTCGTCGGGGTGCCCGTCCTCGAACCGACCATCGGGCGGGTGACGACGGACTCCGCGGCCGCGCAGGCCGGGCTTCGCCCCCGCGACCAGGTCGTCGCGATCGACGGGAAGCCGGTCGAGCACTGGGGCGAGATCGAGGACGCGGTGGCGCGTGCCAACGGGCGCCCGCTCGCGCTCACCATCGTGCGGGATGGCGCGCGCCAAGACGTGACTGTCACCCCGCGCAAGGTTCCGGTTCGGACGCCGTTCAACGAGCCGACGGAGGCCTGGAGCATCGGCGCGCGCCCCTACCTCCCGCCGGTGGTCGGCGAGGTGCGCCCGGGCATGCCTGCCGCGGAGGCGGGGCTCCAGCCCCGCGACCGCGTCGTGGCGCTCAACGGCCAGCCGATCGAGACGTGGGACGAGCTGGCCGAGATGATCTCGACCCGGGCCGACGAGACCCTGACGCTCCGGATCGAGCGCGGCGGCTCCCGGATGGACCTTACCGTCACCCCGCGGGTGGAGGTCGAGCGGGACGCGCTCGGCAACGAGACGAAGGTCGGGCGCATCGGTATCGCCACCGCGACGTCGCAGACCTTTAAGCGGTCGGACCCGCTGACCGCCGCCGCGCGGGGTGTGGCGCGCGCCTGGGACGTCACCGCCATCACGGTCGTGTCCATCTGGAAGCTCGCGACCGGGACGATCCCGGCCTCGAACATCGGGGGACCGCTCCAGATCACCATGGTGGCCGGGCAGCAGGCGCAGCAGGGACTCGTCTCGTACGCGTTCTTCGTGGCCCTGATCAGCGTCAACCTGGCGATCCTCAATCTCCTCCCGGTCCCGATGCTGGACGGCGGGCACCTCCTGTTCTTTGCCATCGAGGCGGTGCTGGGGCGGCCTCTTTCCCTCCGGAAGCGCGAGATCGCCCAGCAGATCGGGCTCGCCCTGCTCCTGCTGCTCATGGTGTTCGCGCTGTTCAACGACCTGACGCGCCTCCTCCCGCCTATCGGGAAGATGTTCCGGTAGGGCGAGGGGCGATGGGTCAGTACGAGCAGCACGTCTTCGTCTGCACGACCGGCAGCACGTGCCCGACGCAGGGGGACACCGAGTCCTACGTCATGCTGATGCGGGCCGAGATCGCGAAGTCGGGCCTCCACGGGGAGATCCGGATCAACAAGTCCGGCTGCTTCTCCCAGTGCGGGAATGGCCCGATGATCGTCGTCTACCCGGAGAATGTCTGGTATGCGGGTGTCCGGGCGGAGGACGTGCAGGAGATCGTCCAGTCCCACCTGATCGGCGGTAAGCCGGTCGAGCGGCTCCTCTACCGTCCCGGCAAGTCCGGCCCGAACGTCGTCGCCAAGTCGTCGCACTGACCCCGGCGGCGGCTCGCGCCGCCGTGTCCCGGTCCGAGGGAGCTAGGCCATGCGCTGGACCACGTCGTTCATCCCGACCCTCAGAGAGGATCCTGCCGACGCCGAGGCGGCCAGCCATCGGCTCATGGTCCGCGCGGGCCTGGTGCGCCAGCTGACGGCTGGTATCTACGTGTACCTCCCCCTCGGCCAGCGGGCCATCGACAAGGTCAACGCGATCATCCGGGAGGAGATGAACGGGATCGGCGGCCAGGAGATCACGATGCCCGTGCTCCACCCCGCGGAGCTCTGGCAGCAGTCGGGCCGCTGGTACGACATCAAGGACGAGATGTTCCGGTTGAAGGACCGCCATGGCCGCGACATGTGCCTCGGGATGACGCACGAGGAGGTCGTCGCCTGGCTCGCGGCCAAGGAGATTCGGTCGTACCGCGAGCTGCCACAGGTCTGGTACCAGATCCAGACCAAGGAGCGCGACGAGGCGCGGCCGCGCTCGGGGGTCCTCCGGACGCGCGAGTTCTGGATGAAGGACGCCTACACGCTGGACGCCGACGACGCCAGCCTCGACGCTGCCTACGAGCGGCAGAAGGAGGCCTACAACCGGATCTTCCGGCGGGCCGGGCTCGCGTTCCACGTCGTCGAGTCCGACGTGGGGATGATGGGCGGTGCCGGCGCGCACGAGTTCATGGCACCGAGCGCGGCCGGAGAGGACGAGATCGCGCGCTGCCCGGCGTGCGGCTACGCCGCCAACGTGGAGCTCGCCCGGTCGCGGTCCCCGGCGACGACGTTCTCCGACGGGCCCCGCGGAGAGGTCGCCACGCCCGGCGTCCGGACCATCGCCGAGGTGTGCCAGCTGCTCGGGATCGAGCCCGCCCACACGATCAAGAGCCTGCTCTACGTGGGTCCGTCCGGACCGGTCCTCGCGCTGGTCCGTGGCGATCAGCAGCTGCACGAGAAGAAGCTCGCGCGGCTCCTGGGCGGCGAGGTGCGTGCGGCGCACGCCGACGACGTCCGCGACGCGCTCGGAGCGCCGGTCGGGTCCGTGGGCCCCGTGGACGCAGCGGTGCCGCTCGTGGCGGACGAGGCGCTGGCCGAGGGGGTGTACGTCGTCGGCGCCAACCGCGAGGGCGTCCACCTGCGGGGCGTCCGATCGGGCCGGGACTTCACCGCCCGGCACGCCGATCTGCACCTGGCCCAGGCGGGGGACGCCTGCCCCACGTGCGGGGCGCCGCTCGTCGTCGAGCGCGTCATCGAGGTCGGGAACATCTTCAAGCTCGGGACGAGGTACTCGACGGCGCTGGGGGCGACGTACCTCGACGAGCAGGGGCAGGCGCGGCCGATCGTCATGGGGTCGTACGGGATCGGCCCGGCCCGGATCGTCGCGTCGGCGATCGAGCAGCGTCACGACGCGGACGGGATCGTGTGGCCCTGGTCGATCGCGCCCATGCAGGTCCACGTCCTTCCCGTCAATCCCAAGCAGCCGGCGGTGCGCGAGATGGCGGAACGGCTCTACCGGGACCTGGGCGCGGCGGGGCTCGAGGCGATCCTGGACGACCGTGACGAGCGGCCCGGGGTGAAGTTCAAGGACGCAGACCTCCTCGGCATCCCCATCCGGGTGACGGTTGGCGCGCTCCTGGGCCGGGAAGGCAAGGTCGAGGTGCGAACGCGACGGGATCGCCAGGATGTCGCGGTCGCGCCGGACGGCGTGGTGGCGGCCGTCCGGGACCTCGGAGGGAAGCTGGCCGCCGACCTCTAGCGTCTCGCAGGGGTCGAGGGGTTCCTCGGCTCTTCATATCGGGGTATACTAAGCGGCTGACTCAAAAGTGGGCGAGGCCCACTTTTTTGTTCATGGGGACGAACGCGCACGGAGGAGGCGACGGGTGGCGACCGGCACTGGTCTGGCGGGAGTGGAGGCGGCGGTCGAGACCGTCGTCCTGCCGGCCGTCGAGGCCCACGGCCTGACGCTCGTCGACCTGGAGGTTCGGGGCAACGGTCGGCGGGTGGCGGTGCGGCTCTACGTCGACAAGCCGGGAGGCGTCACGATCAGCGATTGCCAGCAGCTCTCGCACGAGGTCGGAGACCTGATCGACGTCTCGAACCTCGTCCGGAGCAGCTACGACCTGGAGGTGTCGTCCCCGGGGCTCGACCGCGAGCTGCGCAAGGATCGGGAGCTCCAGTGGGCAACCGGGCGCCTCGTGCGGGTCTGGACGCGGGAGCCGGTGGAGGGCCACCGCGAGCTCTCGGGCCGGCTCGTCCTGGCGGCTCAGGAGGCCTTGGCCCTCGACACCTCCGATGGCCCCCGAAGCGTTCCGCGGAGCCTCGTGACCAAGGCGCGCCTGGAGGTGGAGCCGCGAGGCTCCGCCTGATCCAGGAGACCGCGATGAACCGGGAGCTCAAGCTGGCGATCGAGCAGGTCGGACGCGAGAAGGGGATCGCGACAGAGGTCCTCTTCGAGGCGCTGGAGTCCGCCCTCCTCTCCGCCTCGAAGCGGACGATGGGTGTCGGGGACAACACCCGCCTCACGCTCCACCGGGAGACCGGCGCCATCCGGGTGTTCGCCGAGAAGCGCGTCGTCGAGAAGGTGGCCGATCCCAAGCTTGAGATGAGTCTCGACGAGGCGCGGCGGCTCAAGCCTGGCGCCCAGCTCGAGGACATCGTCGAGGTCGACCTCGAGATGAAGGAGCTCGGCCGGATCGCCGCCCAGACGGCCAAGCAGGTGATCCTTCAGAGGGTGCGCGAAGCCGAGCGCCAGGGAATCTTCTCGGAGTACAAGGACCGCGAGGGCACCCTCGTGCGGGCGCTCGTGCACCGGATCGAGAAGCGCACCGTCATCCTGGACATGGGTCGGACCGAGGCCGTGCTGCCCGAGCGGGAGCAGATCCCGGGAGAGCGGTACATGGCCGGGGACCGCGTGCGCGCGTACATCATGGAGGTCCGGAACACGCCCAAGGGCCCGCAGGTCGTGCTCTCCCGCGCGCACCCCGGATTCCTCACCCGCCTCTTCGAGACCGAGATCCCCGAGATCGCCGAGGGGATCGTGCAGGTCCGCGGCGCGGCGCGGGAGCCGGGGGAGCGGGCCAAGCTCGCGGTGGCGTCGACCAAGCGTGACATCGACCCGATCGGCGCGTGCGTCGGGCTCCGCGGGACGCGGATACAGGTCATCGTCAAGGAGCTGCGCGGCGAGAAGATCGACATCATCGAGTGGTCGGACGACCCGCTCACGCTGGTCGCGCGCGCGCTCTCGCCGGCCAAGGTCACCTCGGTCACGATCAGCGGGGAGGGCGAGGAGCGCACCGCGCAGGTCGTCGTGCCGGACAGCCAGCTTTCACTGGCCATCGGCAAGAAGGGACAGAACGCCCGGCTCGCCGCGAAGCTGACGGGGCTCCGCGTCGACGTGAAGAGTGAGTCCGAGCTGGCGGAGGAGCGCCGCCGTCATGATGAGGAGCTCGCCGGGGGCCTGGCCGCGTTCGCCGTGATCGAGGAGATCGGCTCCGAGCTGACGCCGCGCCTCGTGGAGCACGGCCTCTATTCGCCCGCGCGGGTTCGCGCCGCCGGGCTCGAGCGCGTGCGCGAGGTGCTCGGCGACGAGGCGCGGAGGGCCGAGGCGGTCCTGGCCGCCGTCGAGGCCTGGCTGAATGCCCGAGCCGTTGAGGCGGCGGAGGCTGCAGAGGCCGAGGCGGTCAGAGCTGCTGAGGCGCGCGTCGCCGAGGCGGTTCCGGCGGAACCCGGTCCGGTCGACGAGGGCGCCCGATGAAGGGTCGGCCTCCAGTCCGGACCTGTCTTGGCTGCCGTCGAGCCCGGCCCCAGGCAGAGCTCCTCCGGATCGTCCGGACACCGGATGGGCGTGTCGAGCCGGACCCCGAGCGGCGGGGGCGGGGGCGCGGGGCCTATCTGTGCCGGCGTGAAGCGTGTCTGTCCGAGTGCGTGCGGCGGGGCCGCTGGCCCCAGGCATTCCGAGTCCCGGCCGTGGCGACGCCCGAGGCGATCGCGCGGCTGCGTGGGCTCCTGAGCCAGGGGCAGGAGCCTCCTGAGATGGTCGAAAGGGGTAGCTGATATGGCCGGGAAAACCCGGGTCCACGAGCTGGCGAAGGAGCTCGGCGTCGCGCCGAAGTTGATCATCGACCAGCTCCATGGCATGGGCTTCAAAGAGCAGAGCTCGGCGAGCGCCATCGAAGACGCCCTGCTCCCGAGGCTCCGGGAGGCGCTTGGCGACCAGGCGGCCGAGTATGCCCGGAAAGAGATTGAGCGGATCGAGTCCGACCGCGTCGCGGCGCAGCGGGCCAAGATCGAGGCCGCCAAGGCCTCGGCCGCCAAGGCGGCGAGGACCCGGGCGAAGAAGGCCGCCGAGGCCGCCGAGGCGGCCAAGGCGCCGCTCGGCAAGGGCAAGGTGTTGGTCGGCAAGGCCAAGGCGGCCGCGAAGGCCAAGGCGCCGATCCCGATGAAGGTCGAGAAGGTTGTGGCGCTGGCGGAAGCCGGCGCGCCGGTTGCCGCCAGTGTGATGGCACCCGGGTCGGCTCCCGCCGCCCAGGTCCAGGCACCGTCGCTTGCACCGCCCGTCAGGCTGGCGCCGACCGAGAAGCCCGGTGCCGCGAAGCCTCCCCTGGTTCACGAGCGGCCAGCGCCCGGGGCGCCTGCCCGGCCGAAGGAGCCGGTGGCCCCCGCCGCTCGCGAT